>CAZXNF010000602.1:0-2233 GCA_964641785.1 uncultured Streptomycetaceae bacterium
CGTTGATGCCGCCTTCACCCTGGATCAGTTCGACCAGCACGGCGACGACGTTGCGGTTGTTCTGCGCGACGCGCTGCACGGCCTCGAGATCGTCGAAGGGCACGCGCACGAAGCCCGGCACCAGCGGCTCGAAGCCTGCCTGCACCTTGCGGCTGCCGGTCGCCGACAGCGTGGCCAGCGTGCGGCCGTGGAAGGCCTTTTCCAGCACGATGATGGCCGGCGCCTCGACGCCTTTCTTGTGTCCGCGGTAGCGCGCCAGCTTGATCGCGGCCTCGTTGGCTTCGCAGCCGGAATTGCAGAAGAACGTTTCGTCCATCCCCGACAGGGCGGCGAGCCGGTCGCCGAGTTCCTCCTGCAGGGTGATGTGGTAGACGTTGGAGGTGTGGATCAGGCGGGCGACCTGGTCCTGGAGAACCTTCACAAGCTTCGGATGCGAATGGCCGAGTCCGCACACGGCCACGCCGGCGAGCGCGTCGAGGTAGCGCTTGCCTTCCGTGTCCCACAGCCAGCAGCCTTCGCCGCGCGCGAAGGCGACGGGCAGCCGCTTGTACGTGTTCATCAGGTGCGCCATAAAAATCCCGGTCCAGAAAAGCCGACGGCGGCTTGCGCCGCCGTAAGGGTCCCGCTAGAGGATTCCTGCAACGAAAACTGATTGTCCGGCCAATCCCCGCAGCGTGCAAGCGCTGGCGACCGTCATGCAACCGTCACGGTCGGCGCAGCCAGACGGCCGCGGTCAGGCCATCGCCTTGATGGCGGCGGACAGGCGGCTCTTGGTGCGGGCCGCGGTGTTGCGGTGAATGATCTCTTTGGCCGACATCGAGTCGATGACCGGCTGCGAGCTGACGAGCGCGGCCTGAGCGGCCTTCTTGTCGCCGGCGTCGATTGCTTTGCGGACGTGCTTGACGGCGGTCTTGAGCTCCGACTTCAGGCTCGTGTTGTGCTGGCGGCGATGCTCGGCCTGGCGCGCAGCTTTGCGCGCGGATGCGGTGTTGGCCATGGGGTCTCCGATGGGGCAAACGAGGGAGTGGAAAAAAGGGCGGTATGATAGTGGGGTGAAGGCGATTTTGCAACAGATTTTACAGACAAATCACGGAGTTATTCACCGGGGCCCCCCGGCATGAACCTGCTCAGGGCGCTGGCGACCGTCAGCAGCTTCACGCTCGCCTCGCGCATCCTCGGCTTCGTCCGCGACAGCGTGATCGCCCGGGCCTTCGGTGCGGGGCTCGCCACCGACGCCTTCATCGTCGCCTTTCGCATCCCCAACCTGCTGCGGCGCCTGTTCGCGGAGGGGGCGTTTTCGCAGGCCTTCGTGCCCATCCTCGCCGAGTACCGAAACCGCCGCGGCGACACCGAGACCCATGCGTTGCTCGACCACGTCACCGGTTTCCTGACCGTCGCGCTGATCCTCGTGACGGCCGTGGGTACGGTGGCTGCACCGCTCATTATCTGGATCAGCGCGCCCGGCTTCAGCGCCGATCCCGGCAAGTTCGGTCTCACGGTGGCGCTGCTGCAGGTGACCTTTCCGTACATCCTGTTCATCTCGCTGACCGCGCTCGCGGCGGGGGTGCTCAACACCTGGGGCCGGTTCTCGGTGCCGGCGGCAACGCCGATCCTGCTCAATCTGTCCTTCATCGTCTTCGCCTTGTGGCTGGCGCCGTACTTTGACCCGCCGGTCATGGCCCTCGCGTGGGCGGTGTTCGTTGGCGGCGCACTGCAGCTCGCCTTCCAGATTCCCTTCCTGCTGCGGCTGCGCCTGCTGCCGCGTCCGCGCCTGTCCCTTGCCCACGAAGGCATGCGCCGCGTGCTGCGGCAGATGGGGCCGGCGGTGCTGGGGGTGTCCGTCGGTCAGGTGTCGCTCCTGATCAACACCATCTTCGCGTCTTTCCTGGTGACGGGATCGGTGTCGTGGCTGTATTACGCTGACCGCCTGATGGAGTTCCCGACCGGCCTGCTGGGGGCGGCGCTGGGCACGATCCTGCTGCCCAGCCTGTCCAAAACCTTCGCGGACGGGGCCCACGGCGAATACTCCCGTCTGCTCGACTGGGGTCTGCGGCTCACCATCCTGCTCGCGGTGCCGGCCGCCGCCGCGTTGGCGGTGCTGGCCGTGCCATTGATCGCTACGCTGTTCCACTACGGTGCGTTCTCCGCCGAGGATGTGCGCCAGACGCGCTCGGCGCTGGTGGCCTACAGCGTGGGCTTGGTCGGACTCATCCTCGTGCGCGTGCTCGCGCCG
>CAZXNF010000603.1:0-2225 GCA_964641785.1 uncultured Streptomycetaceae bacterium
CCTTCAGGAACAGCACCTTGTATTTCGCGGGCACCTGCATAAGCTCGCGCAGGCCGGCCTCGGCCCGCGCGGCGATATCGACGAAGGCCTTGCCGCGATGGCTCATTTCCATCACGGACATGCCGCTGTCCCGCCACTCCAGCATCTCGTCCGCGGCACGCCTTAGCACCGCTTCGGGCAGCGTGGCGGGGCCCGCACCGAAATTGAAGATTCTTGCCATGTACCGCTCCTGTGGACTGTCCTGCCGGTTGCGGGAACTGGCTGGCGATAGCCGGGCTATTCCCCGTCTTCCTCTTCTTCCCGCTCCGCCACGCGCTCCAGGCCCACCAGCTTCTCGCCGTCGCCAAGATTGATCAGGCGCACGCCCTGCGTCGCGCGGCCCATGTCGCGGATCTCCGAGACCCGGGTACGGATCAGCACGCCGCCGGTGTTGATCAGCATGATTTCATCCTCGTCGTCCACGATCTGCGCGGCGACCAGCTTGCCGTTCCGCTCGGACGTCGAAATGGCGATCATGCCCTGGGTGCCGCGGCCATGCGGCGTGTACTCGCCGATGGGCGTGCGCTTGCCGTAGCCGTTTTCGGTGGCGGTCAGCACGGACACCTTCACGTTATCCGTGGTCAGCAGCGAAATCAGGTGCTGGCCCTTCTGCAGCTTCATGCCGCGCACGCCGGCCGCGGCGCGCCCCATGCCGCGCACCTCGTCCTCAGCGAAGCGCAGCGCCTTGCCGGCGTCCGAGAACAGCATCACCTGGTGCTTGCCGTCGGTGATGGAGACGCCCACCAGATAGTCACCGTCCTCGAGGCTGATGGCGATGATGCCCTTGTTCATCGGCCGCGAGAACGCCGACAGCGCGGTCTTCTTGACCGTGCCGTTGGCCGTGGCCATGAACACGAAATGGTTGTCGTCGAAGGCCGGGACCGGCAGCACCGCGGTGATCTTCTCGTGCTCCATCAGAGGCACGAGGTTGACGATGGGCTTGCCGCGCGAGGTCCGGCTGCCCTGCGGCACCTGGTAGACCTTCAGCCAGTAGACGCGGCCGCGGTTCGAGAAGCACAGGATGTAGTCGTGGGTGTTCGCGATGAACAGCTTCTCGACGAAATCGTCTTCCTTGGTGGTGGTGGCCTGCTTGCCGCGGCCGCCGCGCTTCTGCGCGCGGTAATCGTCCACCGGCTGCGACTTCATGTAGCCGCCGTGCGACAGGGTCACCACGACTTCCTCGGACTTGATCAGGTCCTCGACGTTGATGTCCTGCGCGTTTTCTTCGATCTCGCTGCGGCGCGGGTCGCCGTACTGCTTCTTCACCGCGGCCAGCTCGTCGCTGATGATCTTGGTGGTGCGCGACGGCTTGGACAGAATGTCGAGAAGATCGATGATGGTTTCCATCACCTCCTTGTATTCCGCCACCAGCTTGTCCTGCTCGAGTCCGGTCAGGCGCTGCAGTTGCATCTCCAGGATGCGTTGCGCCTGCGCTTCGGACAGCTTGTAACCCTTTGTCTGCAATCCGAACTCGGCGGCCAGCCCCTCGGGTCGCGCCGCCTGCGGATCGACGCGGGCGAGCATTTCCTCGACCAGCGTGGAGCGCCACAGCCGCGCCATCAGTTGCTGTTTGGCCTCGGCCGGCGTTTTCGCCGCCTTGATGAGCGCGATCACGTCGTCCACGTTCGACAGCGCCACCGCCAGGCCTTCAAGGATGTGGCCGCGCTCGCGCGCCTTCTTCAGCTCGAACACCGTGCGGCGGGTCACCACCTCACGGCGGTGGCGCAGGAAGGCTTCCAGCATCTGCTTGAGGTTCAGCACGCGCGGCTGGCCGTCGACCAGCGCGACCATGTTCATACCGAAGCTGTCCTGCATCTGCGTTTCTTTGTACAGATTGTTCAGCACGACTTCCGGCACCTCGCCGCGCTTGATCTCGATCACCGCGCGCATGCCCGATTTATCGGACTCGTCACGGATTTCAGAGATGCCTTCCAGGCGTTTCTCGCGCACCAGGTCGCCGATCTTCATCAGCAGGTTGGCCTTGTTGACCTGGTACGGCAGTTCGTCGATCACCAGCAGCGTCTTGCCGCGCTCGGCTTCCTCGAAATGCGTGCGGGCGCGCATGATGACCTTGCCCCGGCCGGTGCGATAGGCATCCTTGGCGCCGCTCGTCCCGTAAATGATCGCAGCAGTGGGGAAATCCGGCGCCGGCACGATGCGAATCAGCTCCTCGATGTCCATCTCGG
>CAZXNF010000604.1:0-2215 GCA_964641785.1 uncultured Streptomycetaceae bacterium
GCGCAACATGCTGTCGATGCTGGCCGAACGGATGCGCTCGAGCAATACCCGTTCGATCGAGCGCGCAAAGTCGGCGGTCGCGCTGGCAGCCCTGCAGCGCGAACTCAGTGTGGCGCACGACATCCAGGCGAGCATGATTCCCGAGCGCTTCGTCCTCACGCCCGCCCGGCCGGAAGTCGAGTGCGCCGGCTTCATGCGCGCGGCACGCGAAGTCGGCGGCGACTTCTACGACGCCTTCTACATCGAGCCCAACCGGCTCTTCATCGCGATCGGCGATGTCTGCGGCAAGGGCATGGCGGCGGCGCTGCTGATGGTGCGCACCATGATGCTGCTGGCGGCGGAGGCTTCCAAACCCGTCCTCAACCAGCGCATGCACACGCGGGCCGTGCTGGAAAGCGTCAACCGCCAGTTGGCGGAAAAGAACGACAACGGCTACTTCGCCAGCGTCTTTTGCGGCGTTCTCCATACCACCACCGGGCTGCTGTCGTACGCCAATGCGGGGCACACCCCGCCGGTGGTGGTGCGCGGCCGCGCGCCGGTCTGCTACCTGGAGGTGCCGCGCAACCCCATCATCGGCATCGTGCCGGAGGCGGAGTACGGCGTCAGCGAGCTGGTGATGCCGCCCGGCAGCACGCTGCTGCTGTATACCGACGGCGTGACCGAGGCCGAAACGGCGGGCGGCGAAATGTTCGGCGAGGAGCGGCTGCTGGAGCTGTTTCGCACAAAAAAGCCGCGGACCGCGGAAATGGTCGCCGATGACGTCGTGCAGGCGGTGGACACTTTCGCCGGCGGGTATCCGCAGAGCGATGACCTGACGCTGCTCGCGCTCGTCTATCGCGGCGACGCGCCGCCAGCCTAGAGTCTGTTATGGAGCGGCGGGCGATTCCGTGTAAGGCGCCGTCGCTGCGATGACCTCGGCGGGGAGCGGTGATGCCAGGCGCGTCTTGCCGTCCACGTAGACCATGACGGCTTCCGACGTCGCGACACAGACGCCTTCGCTGAACAATCCCTGTCCCAGCACGAAAGAAGTGCGGCCGAAACGGCGAATCAGCGTGCCGGTCTCCACCTCGCCTGGATAACGGAGTTCACCGAGGTAGTCGATGGTCAGCTTGACCACTGAAAAAACGTTGTCGGACCCGACCACCGGCCGCAGGTGCGTCTGCAGGAAATGGTAGCGCCCCGTCGCGCAGAACGACGCGAACGCCACATTGTTCACGTGGTGCTGGAAATCGAGATCGACGAGCCGGATACGATCGGTCGTCCATACCGAATACCGTGCGCGATCGGTGAGAGGGTTGTGGGGTCTGTCGCGGTTCTTCATCGGATCGGCGAACTCGCGGGCGCCGGGGGGCGGGCACATCGAGGCCCATCACGCCGGACCGGCCTCATCACGGCAACTTCCAACACCATTGCAGGCTCCTCGCAGGTTCGGGAATGAGGAAAAACGCCGTGATAATATACGGTTGATCGCAGCAAAAAGAATACGGGCGACCTACGCACCGGATTGCAGCGATTCCGACGCGAAACGTACACGGTCATTGCGCCGGGCGACGAGGACGCGCTGGACCCGAACGCAATGATTGTCCGCATCCGCACCACCCGTGTTTTTCCGCACTCTGCCTTCATCCGGTACCGGACACACCCATGACACTCGACTCCCGCAAGCTGCTCGCCTACGACATCCCCGCGACCGAGCAGACGCTCACGACCCGCGACACCATCCTCTACGCGCTGGGTGTCGGCCTCGGCCACGACCCCTGCGATCCGCACCAGCTCAAGTTCGTCTACGAGAAGGAACTGGTCGCGCTGCCGACGATGGCGATCATCCTCGGCTATCCCGGCCCCTGGCATGTGGAGGCCGGCGGCAATGTCACGCGCAGCCACGTCGTGCACGGCGTGCAGGGTTTCCGCATCCATCGCCCGCTGCCGGTTGAAGGCGTCATCACGGGCAAGACAAAACTCACGCACGTCATCGACAAGGGCGAAGGCAAGGGTGCCCTCCTCTATACCGAAACCGAAGTGCGGGAGAAGAAGTCGGACACCCTCCTCTGCACGCTCGCCTCCACCACCTTCTGCCGCGCCGACGGCGGTTTCGGCGGCGACACCGGGCCGGTGAAACCCTCGCATCCCATTCCCGACCGCAAGCCCGACTACGTATGCGACCTGGAGACGCGGCCCGAGGCGGCGCTCATTTACCGGCTGTCCGGCGACTACA
>CAZXNF010000605.1:0-2214 GCA_964641785.1 uncultured Streptomycetaceae bacterium
TAGGCGCCATTCGATTGCGCGGGATCGCGGTTCACCAGTTCGCGGCCGCGCAGCGGGTGCGTTAGGCTGCGCACCTCGTGCTGAATCTCGAACAGCGCGCGGCCGTCTTCCGGATCGAAGATCGTCTCGAAGCGGTACTGGTATTGGTCGCTTTCCTCGGTGACGAGGCCGCGTGCCGCCAGCTTCGCGTGCGGCCCCGAGAAATCGGCGACGTAGACCTGCAAGTGATGGCCGTCGTACGGCGGCAGCGCGGCATCGGTCTCGCGGAAGATCAGTTGCTGCGCCGGGCCGGCAACGACAGTCGCGGCGGGCGTGCCGTCGAGCGGGCCGACCGCAGCGGGCGCGCCCAGTACCTGCCGGTAGAAGCGCGCGATGCCTTCCACCGTGCCGTGCGGCACATCGAAGCGCAGGTACGGCATGCCGAGGCTCATGCCGCCGGGCACGGCCGCGTGGATACGGAAGCGGTTGCCCCAGGGACAGACGGCGTCGATGACTTCCGCGCCCGGGGTGTAGGCGAAGCGGGTTTCTTGCAGACGCGGCGCCACGCGCTCCAGGCGCTGCGCGAGCGCATCGAGATCCGGCATCACCAAGCCGATCGTGCCGCGCAGCCGCTGCGGCCCGCGCGCGGGCAGGTGGACCTGGCTGCGGCCGATGTTGACCCACATGTTTTCCAGGCCGACCACCACGTACGGGTCGCGCGTGAGGCCCAGGCCGACGAGGTAGAACAGCACCGCCTTCGCGTTGTCGTCGTGCGACAGGTTCACGTGCTCCAGCTGCACGAGGTTGCCGACGTCCTCAACCGTGCGGTCGAAATGGGGAGTGGGGGTCATGGGGGGTTAGAGGGAAGTGGTTTCTTCATCGAGCCCCACGCGCGCGCGCCAATCGGCGCGCTGGCGCAGCGCGGACCAGGCATTGTAGGCGAGCAGTGTCGCGCCCACGCCCAGCATGCTGGTGGCGATCGGCCGGTGCAGGAAGATGCCCCAGTCGCCGCCGGACATGGCGAGCGACTGCCGCACCGACAGCTCCAGCATGGGCGCAAGGATCAACCCTAGCACCACCGGGGCGGTGTCGAAGTCGAACTTGCGCAGGACGTAGCCCACGCCACCGCAGGCGATCGCGATCCACACGTCCATCGTGCTCTGGTTGATGGAATACACGCCCAGCAGGCACAGCGTCAGGATGAAGGGATACAGGTAGGTGTAGGGAATCCGCAGCAGGTTTACGAACAGCCCGACCATCGGCAGGTTGAGGATCAGCAGCACGACATTGCCCACGTACATGCTGGCGATGAAGCCCCAGAAGATGTCGGGCCGGGTTGCGATGAGCGTCGGGCCGGGCGCGATGCCGTGGATCATCAGCGCGCTCAGCATCACGGCGGGCACCGCGCCGGAAGGAATGCCGAGGGCGAGCATCGGCACGAAGGCGCCGGAGGTCGCCGCATTGTTCGCGGACTCGGGGCCGGCGACGCCTTCCACCGCGCCGTGGCCGAAGCGTTCGGGGTGCTTCGACAGCCGCCGTTCCACCGCATACGACACGAAGGACGAAATGATGTGCGCGGAGCCGGGGATCACGCCGATGAGGAAGCCGAGCACGGTGCCGCGCGCGATCGGGCCGACCGACGCGCGCGCTTCGGCTCGGGAGGGCAGCAGTTCGGACAGCTTCGGCTGCTTCACCTGCAGGGTGGAGGCCTGGCGCGCGGAGAGCAGGATTTCCGAAATGCCGAACAGCCCCACCGCGACCGGCACCACGCCCACGCCGTCGCCGAGTTCCGGCAGGTCGAAGCTGAAACGCGTGTAACCGGACATCGGGTCTATGCCGACCATGCCGAGGAACAGGCCGGCGACGGCCATCAGCAGCGTTTTCAGGGTCGAACTGCCCGACAGGTAGGCGAGCACCAGCAGGCCCAGCGTCAGCAGCGCGGCATATTCCGGCGGGCCGAATTTCAGTGCGATGGCGGCGAGGGGCGGCGCCAGCAGCATCAGCGCGACCACGGACACGGTGCCGGCGACGAAGGAGCCGATGGCGGCGATGGCGAGCGCCGGCCCCGCGCGTCCCTGCTGCGTCATCGCGTAACCGTCCACGCAGGTCATCACCGACGCCGCCTCGCCCGGAATGCGCATCAGGATCGACGTCGTGGAGCCGCCGTACATCGCGCCGTAGTAGACGCCGGCCAGCATGACCATCGCCACCGTCGGACTCAGGCCGTAGGTCACC
>CAZXNF010000606.1:0-2207 GCA_964641785.1 uncultured Streptomycetaceae bacterium
GCATTGCGGCGCGCAGTCCGGATCAGCAGCACCGGAACACGCGAGGCCCGGATCACCGTCTCCGCATCGCTGCCGAGCACGACGTGGCTCAGGCCGCGCCGCCCGTGGGTGCCCATCACGATCAGGTCCGCGCGCCATTTCTTCGCCTCGCGGACGATGACTTCCCCGACCCTGCCCATCGCGCTGCGCACGAGGCTGGACTCCGCCTTTACGCGTTTGCCGGCCGCGAGCTTGCCCGCACGGGCGAGCACGATCTTGCCCTCATCCGCAAGGGCCCGCATGAGGTCGACCCCGGTGAAGCCGTAGGTCTCGCTCTGCACGACCGGAAATTCATCGATGACGAACACGAGGCGCACCCGCGCGCCCATGGATTTCGCGATGCGCAGCGCCTCGCGCAGCCCGGCAGTCGCCGTCGCGCTGCCGTCCACCGGCACGAGTATCCGTTTGTAGGCTCCAGCCATGTCGTTCTCCTTCGTTTGTGATGGGAATGCTGACAGCGTCCGCCGCGACCCGGTTTGACCTGCGTCAAGCACAGTCTTCGCGCTTCGGGCAGCCATACGGCCGCTCGTCCGGCTGCAGCGGACAGAGGTTGTTGATGTCGGCCGCTGGCCGCTGCAGGAAGCAGGTGAACGCGCTCGACGTCGCCGCGAAAACCCAGAACACGAAGAACCCGGCCGTATAGACCGCCGTACGCGACCAGCCCAGCGGATCACCGAAGAAAGTGATGTCGTTTGGGTCGAACAGCGTGAAGCAGACTGCGTTCGCAAGACCGCCGACGATGAACGACGGCCAGAGTATCCAGATCCAGCGTTGCATGGGGCTCCTCCTCCAAAACGGTTGCGGCATGTCTGCGGGCTGTTCCACGCGCAGCATGCCTGTTCCGGTCATTCCAGCGCGCCGGGCGCCAGCGTCGCCGCCATACCGCCCGGCAGCTGCAATACGCCGACCACGCGCCACACGCGCGCTTCGTCCTCCAGCATCACGTGCCAGCGCCCCGGGGCCAGCGGCCCCAGCACGCCTTCATACAGGCTCCCGCTGGTCCGGGCCAGGCTCACAGTCCGGTCGAAACCCGCCCGCGTCGGATGAACGAATGAGAGTCGCACGCGCTCCCCGGCCGCGGCCCTGCCGTCGAGCCGGATGCGTACCCGCCCTGCGCCGGGTTCTATCCACAACTGCGCCTGCACGCCGTCCGCCCGCGCCGCCGCTTCGCGGGCGATGAGCTTGTTGATCGCCAGCCCGCGCTTGTAGTAGTCGTCCGCCACCAAGCCGTCCTCGGTCCTGATGGCCAGCGTCAACATGATCATGCCGACCACGACGGACGCGGCGGGAATCGCCATCAGTATCCACGGCCAGGGCTCGCGGTACCAGGGAAGAACGGCGGAGGAAGCGGAAGTCATCGGTTTACCTGACGATGAAGGTGGATTTTTCGTCGCGTCGGATGTGGGCATCCTGCTCCGATTCGACATGGAACACTACGGGATGGGAACCGGGCTTGAGGCCGTCCGGGTTCACCCGCAGTTCCACCGGCACGAGCTGCGCCGCGGCTGGCGGCACCTCGACCGGCTGGCGCGCCACGACCTCCAGCCCGTCGAGGCCGGTTGCGCTGATGCGATAACGCCGCGCGACCTCGTCGGTGTTCATGATCTGCAGCCGGTAGACATTCTCGATGCGGCCGTCGGGGAGATCCCGCGACAGGGTTCCGCGGTCGCGCACGACGTTGACCTTGAGCGGCGAGCGCATGAGCAGTGTCGTGAACAGCGCGCCCACGATCACCGTCAGCAAGGTCGCGTACAGCAGCGTGCGGAAGCGCAGCACATGGCGCAGGATGTCGTGGTCGGCGTAGCGGCCGCGCACCGCGTTCTCCGTCGTGTAGCGGATCAGCCCGCGCGGGTAATTCATCTTGTCCATCACCTGGTCGCAGCCGTCGATGCAGGCCGCGCAGCCGATGCACTCGTACTGCAGGCCGTTGCGGATGTCGATGCCGGTCGGGCACACCTGCACGCAGATGCCGCAGTCCACGCAGTGGCCAAGCCCGGTGGCGGCGAGGTCGGCCGACTTCGCCCGCGAGCCACGCGGCTCGCCGCGCTGCGCGTCGTAGGTGATGACCAGCGTGTCCGGGTCGAACATGACGCTCTGGAAACGCGCGTAGGGACACATGTACTTGCACACCTGCTCGCGCATCCAGCCGGCGTTGCCATAGGTGGCGA
>CAZXNF010000607.1:0-2205 GCA_964641785.1 uncultured Streptomycetaceae bacterium
ACAAGGGCGACGACTACGGATTTAACGACGTCCAGATCGCCATGCAGATCATCGAAGGCAAGGGCGACCTGATGGGCCTGGTGCGGAACGACCTGCCGGAGCGCGCGCTGTCGTGGAAGATCGCCAAACTGGCGGGACCGGGCGAGACCTCGTACACCGCCTACGACCGCGAAATCGCGACCCGAGCGCAGATCTGGCTGCGCGAGGAAGCGCCCAAACACACCGATAAGCCGTGGGCGCTGTTCGTGTCCTTCGTGTGCCCGCATTTCCCGCTGGTGGCGCCCGCGGAGTTCTACTACCGCTACCCGCTGGACAAGATGCCGGTGCCCAAGCTGTATGCGAAGGGCGATCGCCCCGAGCATCCGTACCTGCGCGACTATGCCGAGAGCTTCGCCTACGACAAGTATTTCGATCCGGAGAAGCTGAAGAAGGCGGTCGCCGCCTACTACGGCCTGGTGAGTTTTGTCGACGACAACATCGGCAAGGTACTGCGCGCGCTGGAAGAAACCGGGCTGGTGGATAGCACGCGCGTGCTCTACACCTCGGATCACGGCGACAACCTCGGCGCGCGCGGGTTGTGGGGCAAGTCCACCATGTATGAGGAAGTCGCCGGCGTGCCGCTCATCATCAAGGGGCCGGACATCCCGCGGGGCAAGCGCGTGACGACGCCCGTCAGCCACGTCGACACCTATCCGTTCTTCCTGCAGGCGGCGGGCGAGGACAAGCCCGCGTTCTACGACCGGCATCCCGGCGTGTCCTTGTTCGACCTGGCTGCCGGCACGACGCCGGACCGCAACGTGTTGTGCGAGTATCACGGCATGGGCTCCACCACCGGTGCCTTCATGATCCGGCATGGGAAATACAAGTACGTGCATTACGTGGCCTACCGGCCGCAGTTGTTCGACCTCGAACGCGATCCCGAGGAGGTGAACGACCTCGCCGCCGATCCGGCGCACGCGGCCGCCCTGGAGGAATGTCGCCGGCGCCTGTACGCGATCTGCGACCCGGCGGAAGTCGATGCCCGCGCGAAACAGCGGCAGGCCGAACTGCTGGCGGCCAACGGCGGGCGCGAGGCCGTGATCAAACGTGGTGATCTCGGGTTTTCGCCGCCGCCGGGGTATCCGGTCGTGCTAGGCTAACCATAGTGTTTCCAAAGGAGGGGTGGCAATGAAGGTGCTGAACAGGGTGGTACGCGGGACAGCGCTGCTGGCGCTGATGCTCAGTCCGGCGGCAGGCGCCGCGGAGGCCGCCTTTCCGGACAAGCCGGTCCGGCTGCTGGTGCCGTATGCGCCCGGGGGCAACACGGATATTCTGGCGCGCGCGCTCAGTGTCCGCCTGACCGAGGCCTGGGGCAAACCGGTCGTTGTCGACAATCGCGGCAGCGCCAGCGGCATCGTGGCCTCGGAAATCGCGGCCAGGTCCGCGGCGGACGGTTATACGGTTTTCATTGGTTCGACGCGTGAAATGTCGGTCAATCCGCACCTGTTCCGCAAGCTGCCCTACGATCCGATCAAGGATTTCACGGCGGTGACCCAGGGCACCATTTCACCGATCCTGTTGGCGAGCCATCCGTCATTGCCGGTGAAGAGCGTGAAAGAACTGGTGGATTATGCGAAGGCCGATCCCAAGGCGATGTCGTTCGCATCACCGGGCATCGGCACGCCCATGCACCTGTCGGGGGAACTGCTCAACATGCTGACCGGCCTGCGCATGGTCCATGTTCCCTACAACGGCGGGGGGCCCGCCACCGTGGCGCTGCTCGGCGGTCAGGAGGTCAAGTTTGGCTACCTCGGCATGGGCCCGGCCATGCCGCATGTGAAGGCGGGACGCGTGCGGCCGCTGGCGATCACGATCGCGCGGCGCTCGGCCTTGCTGCCGGACGTGCCGACCATGATCGAATCGGGCTACAAGGACTTCGACACCAGCATCTGGTTCGCCTTCTTCGTGCCGACGGGCACGCCTCAGCCCATCGTCGCCAAACTGAACGCCGACATCGGGCGCATCCTCAAAAACCGGGAGATGCACGATTTCCTGGTCAACACCGGGGTCGAGGTGGCGCCGGGGACGCCTGCCGAAATGGCGCGCACCGTCAAGGAAGATGCGGCGCCTATTCGGGCTGGATGTTCGCGGCTTTGATGACCCTGCCGTAACGCGCCGCATCTTCCTTGACGGTGCGCGCCATTTCGGCAGGCGTCCCCGGCGCCA
>CAZXNF010000608.1:0-2204 GCA_964641785.1 uncultured Streptomycetaceae bacterium
CCTGGTGGCGCCGCGGGTTGCGCTGGCGGGCGATGCGGCGCCACCAGGCGCGGCGCGCGCACCAGCGCGAGCGGCACCGCACGCGGCGGTTGGACCGGTGCCAGCGGCGTCAGTTCGCCCAGCGCATCGTGTGCGGCCTCGCGCACGGCTTCCGCAAAACTTGCCGGCGACAGCGCAGTCAGCCGCGCCGCTTCCGCGTCGGCGATGGACCACACCGCGGAAACCCGGTCGCCCGGCATCGGCAGCAGGGCCAGCACGCCGTCGGCGCGGAACCATTGCCGGGCGACGCCGCGATGCGCGTGCGCGGTCGCGAAATTCGCCAGCAGCGCCTGCTGGCCGTACGGCTCGACCGTCGCCGCGAGCCCGGCCGCCGTGCGCGTCCACGACTGCAAGCCGTCGGCGCCGATCACCAGTGCTGCGCGCAGGCGACGGCCATCGGCCAGTTGCAGTTCGGCCGCGGCATCACCGATCGCCAGCGCGGCCGGCGTCGCCTCCGCGTACACCGAGAGTCCGCTGTCCACCGCCGCCGCGCGCGCCTGCACGCAGGACCACAGCGCCGTCTGCAGCGCGCGATGCTCGACGGTATAGGCCAGCGCGGGCAGGCCATCGCTGTAGCTGTCGAAGTCCAGACGGGCACGCGGGTCGTCACCGTGCACCTGCATCGCGTCGATGATGCCGGTGCGTCCGTCCAGCAACTGCGCCCAGGCGCCGAGCGACTCCAGCCAGGCCCGGCTGCCCGGAGACAGCGCGTAGACGCGCGGGTCCCAGTCCGCCGCGCCGGCCGCCAGCGGCACCGGTGGATGCGGCTCGACCACGGCCACGCGCAGCCCGGCCGCCGCCAGCGCCAGGCCGAGCGCGCTGCCGACGAGCCCGCCGCCGACGATCATCAGGTCATGGTCCAAGTCGTGATCCCGCATGGTGTCTATCCAATGACTGCTTTGCATGCCCGCCCGAAACCGATGCGCGCGAGTGTAGGAGGCTTCCGGCGTGTGCGGGGGACGGAACCGCCCGGTGGCCAGCCCCTGCCGACCGGCGTGCACCGGACGGCGGAATCCGCCCGGCGCCCGCACCCGAAAACGCGCTAACTCCCCGCCCGCCTTGACAAAAATACCCCCCCTCCTTAGAGTCCGCGCCTCGCGTGGCCAGTTAGCTCAGTGGTTAGAGCAGCGGAATCATAATCCGTTGGTCCGGGGTTCAAATCCCTGACTGGCCACCACCGATTCGACCGCAGTCCGATGGCGGCCGCCCGTCCCGCGCCGGTTTTCCCGCCCGCTGGGTCTCGCATCCTTTCCACTACCCCACCGAGTGCCTGCCGCGCCGTCCGGAAACTCCTTCAGTCGCTTGATTTTCAAAGCTTAACGATCATACAAGCGGCATCCGGTATAGTGTTCAGCGTGATCCCCAGACTGGTTTTTCTGCTTGCCGCCACCGCGTTCGCGGCCGCCACTTGGGCGGCGGACGGCCAGAATCCGACCACGATCGTCACGATCTACATCGCCCCGCCCCCGCCACCGACCGTGAACGATGCCCAGATCGGCCAGGTCATGGGCGGCCTGCGGCTGCTGCCGCAGACTGCGCGCCGCGGCACCCTGCAGGGCGGCCAGGTCATGCCGTTAGTGACCCTGAACGACAAGGTGGTGGGCCTCACGCCGGGCGCGGTGATCTACGACCGCAACAACCGCACCATCATCCACGGCAGCGTGCCCACCCAGAAAGTGGATGTCATTTACACCGTGGATCTGACCGGGCAGGTCAACCGGATCTACATCCTCAAACTCGACGAGCGCCAGCGCCTCGAACCCTGGTTCAAGAAATGAGCGTACCGAAGTACTACGTGCGCACGTTCGGCTGCCAGATGAACGTCTACGACTCGGACAAGCTGGCCGACGTGCTGCGCGCGGCCTACGGCGCCGAACCGGCCGCCACGCCCGAAGACGCCGACATCCTGCTGTTCAACACCTGCTCGGTGCGCGAAAACGCGCAGGAGAGGGTGTTCCACAGCCTCGGCCGGGTGAAGCACCTGAAGGCGCGGAAACCGGGGCTCATGATCGGCGTCGGTGGCTGCGTGGCGAGCCAGGAGGGCGCGACGATCGTGGCGCGCGCGCCGTACGTGGACGTCGTGTTCGGGCCGCAGACCCTGCACCGCGTACCGCAACTGATCGCCGCGCGGCGGGCCACCGGCCGGCCGCAGGTGGACATCGCGT
>CAZXNF010000609.1:0-2199 GCA_964641785.1 uncultured Streptomycetaceae bacterium
ACAACGCCGTCATCCGGAGGAGGTTTGCATGAATCGCCTGCATCGTTACGCGTTTGTTCTCGCCATCTTGTCGCCGCTGGCCGCTGCGGCTGCGGATTTCCCGTCCAAGCCGATCCGGGTGATCG
Organism: uncultured Streptomycetaceae bacterium; assembly: GCA_964641785.1. GTDB lineage: Bacteria > Pseudomonadota > Gammaproteobacteria > Burkholderiales > SG8-41 > CAZXNF01. Next base: position 126 of record CAZXNF010000609.1, read on the forward strand.
TGCCGTGGCCGGCGGGCGGCAGCACCGACACGCTGGCTCGCATCGTCGGCCAGCGCATGACCACGGTTGCCGGCCAGCCGGTCGTCATCGACAACCGGCCGGGGGCGTCCGGCACCATCGGCGCGGATATCGCCTCCAAGGCCAACCCGGACGGCTACACGATCACCATCGTCGAGGCCTCGCACGTCATCATGCCCGCGACGACCGCGAAGCTGCCGTACGACCTGAGCCGCGATCTGGCGGCGCTGACGCTGATCGGCATCTCCCCGCAGATCGTGTTCATCAACGCGGCGCTGCCAGTCAAGACGTTTAATGAGTTCATCGCCGCCGCGAAGGCGAAACCCGGCGAGGTTCCCGTGGCCCACACCGGCATCGGGTCGTTCACGCACCTGATGACCGAACTAATCCAGTCGCGTACCGGCACGAAGTTCAACCAGGTGGGCTACAAGGGGGCGGCGCCCGCGCTGATCGAACTGGCCGGCGGTCAGGTGCAGATGGCCTTCTTCACGCTCGCCAGCGCCGCCGGCACGCTCAAGACCGGGCGGCTTCGGGCGGTGGCCGTGGCGGGCGACAAGCGGGTCGATGCGCTGCCCGAGGTGCCCACGCTCGGTGAACTCGGCTACAAGGATATGGTGATCAACCAGTGGTGGGGCTACGTCGCGCCGGTCGGTGTGCCTGCGCCGGTCCTCGCCCGGCTGCACAAGGACCTCGTGGCGTCCATCGAGCATCCCTCCGTGCGTGAGCGCGCCACGGATCTTGCCGTGGACGTGCGCACGGACAGCCCCGCGCAACTGAAAGCCTTCATCGACGCCGAGCTGAAACGCTGGGCGACCGTCGCGCGCAACGCCGGAATCAAACCCGAGTAGGCGGCTCGTTGTCGGCCCAGGCCATCCCGAACGCCGACGACGACACCGGCGCCTGGCGGCTGTCGCGGCGCGGCCGCGCCTACAGCGATTCCGCGATCCGCGCGCTGGCCAAGCGGCTGGCGCAGCGGCCAGACGTGGTGTCCTTCGCCGGCGGCATGCCGGCGCCCGAGACCTTCCCGCGCGAGGCCTTCGCACGCGCCTTCGACCACGTGCTGAGCCGCGACGGCAACGCCGCGCTGCAATACGGCCCCACCGACGGCTACGCCCCGCTGCGCGAATGGATCGCCGCGCGCCTGTCGACACCGGACATCCGCATTGCCCCCGAACGGGTGCTGCTCACCAGCGGCTCGCAGCAGGGGCTCGACCTGCTGGGCAAGGTGCTGCTCGGAGAAGGGGACACCGTGGCCGTCGAGACGCCCACCTACCTGGGCGCCTTGCAGGCGCTGTCGCAGTACGGTCCGCGCTACCTGGAACTGCCGTGCGACGACGGCGGGCTCGATCCGGCAGCGCTAACGGGGCCGCTGGCCGCCGCGGCGGGCGCGTGCAAGTTCCTCTACACCATTCCCACCTTCCAGAACCCGACCGGGCGCACGCTGTCACTGGCCCGCCGCGAGGCGCTGGTCGCCGCCTGCCGGCGCGCGGGCCTGCCCATCGTCGAAGACGACCCTTACGGGGCGCTCGACCACCAGGGGCAGACGCACGCGAGCCTGCTCGCGATGGACGCCGAGCGGGTGGCTTATCTCGGCTCTTTCTCCAAGGTGCTGTCGCCGGGCATCCGGCTCGGCTACCTGGTGTCGCCGCCGGCACTGACGCGCCGGCTGGAACAGGCCAAGCAGGCGAGCGACCTGCACACCTCCACGCTCCTGCAGCGGGTGGTGTTCGAGATCGTCAAGGACGGTTTTCTGGACACGCACGTGCAGACGGCGCGCGCGCTGTATGCGCGCCATGCCAGCGCGCTGGATGAGGCCTTGCACGTGCACCTGGACGGCCACGCGCAGTGGCAAGCGCCCGCCGGCGGCATGTTCCTGTGGCTGCGCCTGAACCGCGGGCTGGATGCGGAGGCGCTGCTGGAACCCGCGCTGGCCGCGGGCGTCGCTTTCGTGCCCGGCGCGCCCTTCTTTGCCGGCACGCCCGATCGTGCGACGCTGCGTCTATGCTTCAGCACTGTCGGGCCGGAGGCCATCGCGCGTGGGGTCGCGGCGCTGGGG
>CAZXNF010000610.1:0-2197 GCA_964641785.1 uncultured Streptomycetaceae bacterium
AACCAGAGTTCAGGCTACGCCTCGCTGCATACGTTCAGCAACAGATCCAAGTTTCCGTTTCTGAAAGAAACATTTCTCGAACTGCGGCCCAAGGTGATCGTGGCATTCGATCACTTGCACCATAGCAGCAAGAGAAGGCGCTTCGACGCGGAAACCAGAAAATATCTCGACGCGGAAATCGCCATGCTGACGCTGGACTGCAGGCATCCGCTGATCGACTGCTCGCCAACGGGCGAATTCCACTTCGTCGAAAAAGAAAATTACCGGCCGGTCGTGCTGCTCGGCGACATCCATGCGTTTTATGCGGTGGATTGTTCCGGGATCGACCCGTTTCTGACCGCCGACAGCAGCGATCAGGATGTGGGCTGTCTCGAAGACTACGCCAACATCAACGCCTATCTTCGACAGAAAGCGCGCGAAAATCCCAGTCTGCACATCGTTCCGGTTGACGCGTTTTACCGTGACCTGCACCGTGGACTGCCGTTTGTGTACCAGATCGGCGGCAAATTCGGCAGCTTCTACACCAACGATATTTTCTGGGATTCCTGGCATCCCTGGTCCGAACCGGGCGCGCAGATTTTCGCCAATATGACGCTGGCGAAACTCAACGAGTTGATTGCAGCAGGACCAATACGGTCGGCCGTCAGCATTCCCTACATCGCCATCGACGATCAGTATTTCAAGCCGCACACCGGCATCGTGCTGATTCAGGACAGCGCTAACGCCATGCAGCCGGACCGATACCGCCGTCTGGTGACGGAAAGCGGCGCGGCAGTCCCGATCCTGTTTTCCGATCAAACCCGCGCTTTCCGCGCCGCACACGGCGACTGGGGAACTGTGCACGCCTTTGAGAGGGGCGCCAAACCTTTCGTGGATCGGGCGGGCAACAATCCGCTGGTGCTCCATATCAAAGACATCGCAGACAATGGCGACCTGTTGATCGCCAGCGAACAGCGGGCGCTGCTGCAAAAAGTGCTCGATGATCCGCGCAATCAACTACTCGGCGGCGTCATCGTCAACCGCGCGGGAGCGCCTTACTGACCAGTACACCAAATAGTGCGTAGTGCGTTAAAGGAGGGATGATCCCAAAGACTGATGCCAGGAGATTGGATGGAGCCACGCAAGGCCACCTGCGCAAGCTGGTGGTGAAGGCGGTGCGCGGTGGAATGAAGCAGACCGAAGCGGCGGTGACATTTGGCGTCAGCCTGCGGGCGGTAAGCAAATGGACGGGCTTGTCGCGCAACGGCGGTTTGAAAGCGCTGAAGCCGGGTAAACGGGGCCGGCGTTCTGGAAGCGGGCACTTGAACCCGCAACAAGCGGCGCGGATTCGCGCCCTGATCATCGGCAAGATGCCCGATCAGTTGAAGCTGCCGTTCTACCTTTGGACGCGGGCAGCGGTAGCGCGATTGATCGAGCGGAATTACGGCATCACCGTGTCGCTGACTTCGGTGGGCCGCTACCTCAAGGCGTGGGGCATGAGTGCGCAGAAGCCAGTGCGCCGCGCCTATGAACGGAATGATGAAGCGATTGCACGCTGGTTGCAGGAGGAATATCCGGCGATTGCCAAGGAGGCGAAGCGTGAGAGGGCGAAGATTTACTGGGGTGACGAGATGGGTTTGCGCAGCGACCATATCAGCGGAACCTGCTTCGCCCCGTTGGGGAAAACGCCGGTGGTGCGGGCGACTGGGCAACGCTTCGGCTGCAACATGATCTCGGCGATCACCAATCGCGGCGCGCTTTCCTTCATGGTGTATGAAGGCAAGTTTCAGAACCCGGTATTCATCGAGTTCATGAAGCGGATGCTCAAGCAGGTCAAGAGCAAGATATACCTGATCGTCGATGGCCATCCTGTGCATCGGTCGAATGCCGCAAAAAAGTATGTCGCTGACAACGCCAAACGTCTGCGCCTGATTCGACTGCCGGGATACTGCCCGGAATTGAACCCTGACGAATTGCTCAATCAGGATGTGAAAACCAGTGCGCTGGGCAAGAGCCGGCCCACCAACAAAGCGCAGATGGTCGCCGGCATTCGCAGTCATCTGCATCGTCGGCAAAAGCAACCGAAGGTCATTCAAAACTTGTTCCAAGAAAAGCATGTCCGTTATGCCGCTCGATAAAATCACGCACTATTTACCGGCCCCGTCAGTAAAACAGGCCGCTTGAACCGTCCTCCAGGCGCGCCGCTGTGGGCGGAAAT
>CAZXNF010000611.1:0-2190 GCA_964641785.1 uncultured Streptomycetaceae bacterium
CGTGTTCCCGAACTTCGCGGCGATCACGAAGTACGCCCTGCTCGCCACCGACAACCGGCTCTCGCAGATCGGCATCCTGCAGCGCCGGCGGCGCGGCGAGGGGCTCGACTTCCACCAGCTTCGCGAATGGCGCGAGGGCGACAGCCTGCGCTCGGTGGACTGGAAAGCGACTTCGCGCACCATGCGGCTGGTGTCGCGCGAATACCAGGAGGAGCGCGACCAGCAGATCGTGTTCCTGATCGACTGCGGCCGGCGGCTGGCCGCGCAGGACGACGACCTGTCGCATTTCGACCACGTGCTCAATTCCGCGCTGCTGCTGGCCTACGTCGCGCTGCGCCAGGGCGATGCCGTGGGCTTCCTGACCTTCGGCGGCGTCGAGCGCTTCATGGCGCCGCGCAAATCAGCGGCCACCGTGAGCCTGATGCTGAATCAGCTCTACGACCTGCAGCCCACGCTGGCGGCGAGCGACTACACCGCCGCGGCGCAGGCGCTCGCGCAGCGCATCCGCAAGCGCGCGCTGGTGGTGGTGCTGTCCAACCTGCGCGACGAGGACGATGACACCCTGGCCCCCGCGCTCGCGCTGCTGTCGCAGCGGCACCTGGTGCTGTTCGCGAGCCTGCGCGAGCGCCTGCTGACACGCGCGCTGGACGTGCGCGTGGACAGCTTCGACCGTGCGCTCACACACGCCTCAGCGGCGCAGTACCTGCGGTCGCGCGAGGTGGCCTTCCGCCGGCTGGGGCAGCGCGGCGCGATCTGCCTCGACGTCGAGCCGCAGCACCTCGCGGTGGCGCTGGTGAACCGGTATCAGGATCTCAAGCGGGCGGGGCGGTTGTAGCCGGTTCGTCATTCCCGTGAAAACGGGAATCCATTGATAGCAATACGCAGTGCCGTGCAGACGCAGTGATCCTATGACGAGGTAAACGATGAGTTGCAGCCACCACTATTACCAGCAGGCAGGCCTCGGCGATGACGCCTTCACGCTCGATGCCTCCACCGTCACGTTCGGCGCGGGCTGCCTCAAAGAAGCGGGCGACCATGCGCGGGCGCAGGGCATGAAGCGCGTCGCCCTGTTCATCGACAAGAGCGTGGCGAAGCTGGAACATTGCGCGGTGGTGCGCCAGTCGCTGACCGACGCGGGCATCGACGCGGTGGTGTACGACGAAGTTGCGGTCGAACCGACCGACGTTTCGTTCCAGGCGGCGACCCGGTTCGCGGCGGGGGGCAACTTCGACGGCTTCGTGTCCGTCGGCGGCGGCTCCGTGATGGACACCTGCAAGGCGGCGAACGTCTACGCCACGCATCCCGCGGAATTCCTTGCCTATATCAACGCGCCGGTCGGCCGCGGCGAACCCGTACCCGGTCCGCTGAAACCGCATATCGCCTGTCCGACAACGTCGGGCACCGGTTCGGAAGTCACCGGCATCGCGATCTTCGACTACCTGCCCATGCAGGCCAAGACCGGCATGGTGTCGCGCCGCATGAAGCCGACCACCGCGCTGATTGACCCGAACGTCACGCGCACGCTGCCGGCGACCATCGTCGCCGCCACCGGCTTCGACGCGATGTCGCATGCGCTGGAAACGTTGACCGCCATTCCGTATGCGCGGCGCGCAAAGGCGCCGCAGCCCAGCCGCCGGCCGGTGAGTCAGGGCGCCAATCCGTGGAGCGATGCCGTTGCGCATGAAGCGCTCGATCTGGTGGGTACCTATTTCCTGCGCGCGGTGCAAGACCCGGCGGACACCGACGCGCGCGCCGAGATGATGTACGCCGCCACGCTCGCCGGCATTGCCTTCGGCAATGCGGGCTGCCACCTGCCACACGGCATGTCCTACGCCGTGTCCGGCCTGATCCGCGAGTACCGCGCGCCGGACTACGCGCAGGACGGGCCTTTCATTCCGCACGGCATGTCGGTCATCCTCAACGCGCCGTCGGTGTACCGTTTCACTGCCGAGGCCTGTCCGGACCGCCATCTCGATGCCGCGCGGCGCCTGGGTGCGGATACGAAGGGCGCGACGGACGCGGACGCCGGCGAAGTGCTGGCGAAGCGGCTGATCGAGTTCGTGCGCGCGGTGGGTTTCCCGAACGGACTCTCCGCCGTGGGCTTCTCCGAGCGCGATCTCGACGCGCTGGTGAAGGGCGCGCTGCCGCAGGCGCGGGTGATCAACAATGCGCCGCGGGCGGTGGGGCCGG
>CAZXNF010000612.1:0-2168 GCA_964641785.1 uncultured Streptomycetaceae bacterium
CGATCGCTTCGAATTTGAGCGACCTCACTACGCCGGCCCGTCGCACGCGCCGTTCACGCCCGAGGCCGAGGGCAAGGACGACCTAGTCCTGCAAGGGATCACGCTCGAGCGCCTCGCCGATCGCCGCAGGCTGCTCGGCAGCATCGACCGCTTCCGCCGCGCCGCCGACGCCGAAGGCATGATGGAAGGCGCCGACATCTACACGCAGCAGGCGTTCGGCATCCTCACCTCCAGCCAGCTCGCCGACGCGCTGAACCTCGCGAAGGAAGACCCCGCCATCGTCGCCCGCTACGGCACCGGCACAACGCGCCACCAGGGCGACGGCGCCCCGCGCATCAATCAGCAGTTCCTCCTCGCCCGCCGGCTCGTCGAGGCCGGCGTGCGCTGCGTCTCGCTCAGCTACAGCTTCTGGGACTGGCACGCGCAGAACTTCAAGAGCGCCCGGCAGAACCTGCCCGACTTCGACATGGCGATGAGCGCCCTCGTGGAAGACCTGCACCAGCGCGGGCTCGACAAGGACGTGACCGTGATCGCGTGGGGCGAGTTCGGCCGGTCGCCGCGCATCAACAAGGACGCCGGCCGCGACCACTGGCCCAACGTCTCGTGCGCCCTGCTCGCCGGCGGCGGCATGCGCACGGGGCAAATCATCGGCTCGACCACCCGCGACGGCGGCGAAGCGAAGGACCGCCCCGTCCATTTCCAAGACGTCTTCGCGACGCTCTACCGCAACCTCGGCATCGACGTCGGACACGCCACCGTCAACGACCTAAGCGGCCGGCCCCGGTTCCTGATCGACCCGGCGTACAAGGCGCTTCCGGAGTTGGTTTGACCGGCATCTCGATCGCCGATGCGGTGCATCAGCCGGCGCGCGAGCACAACAAAAAAAACGGTTCATCCGGCTAATGCGTACTCGACATTGAAAAAAGATGGACATGTTGGTCTCTTCTGGAGTTGCGACGCTTCAGGAGAGCACCAGCTAATGTCCACCAGTCTGTTGTACCACGCTTTTGGCATCCGCGGTTACCGCTATCGCGCCACCCGCTATGCCCAAGGAGCCACCGAACTGGTGATCGAGCACGACCCCGCCCAGTTGCGATGCGGCCACTGCGGCAGCGCCGATGTCATCGGGGCCGGACAGGTCCAGCGCCGGTTCCGCGCCGTGCCCATCGGCCACCGGCCCACCTAGATCGTGCTGGGCGTGCAGCGCCTGCGCTGCGGGCGGTGCGGCACGGTCCGGCAGGCGACACTGGGTTTCGCCGATGAACGCGTCCGCCACACGCGCGGCTTCGAGCGCTACGCCCTGCAACTGTCGCGCCTGACCACCATCTTGGACGCCGCCCGCCACCTGGGCGTGGGTTGGGACCTGGTCAAGGACATCCAGAAGCGCAACCTCCAGCGACGCTTCAAGCGCATCAGCTCTCTATTCATTTATTCTGGCACACGCCCGGACGAACAATTTCACCGCTCACGCGCGGTGCACGGATCGCTCAATCGGCTGACAATGTCACGCATTCCCGCCCAATCGCGCACCGACCGCGCCACGTAACCTCCCGAAGTGACCTGTCCCGACGCCGAGCCGCTTCACGCCGCCTGCCGGTAGTAGTGATTGAGCAGCCCGCCCAGCCGCATCCGACATCGGATGGGACCTTCGCTCGGCGGTGCCGACCAATCGCCCGTCAGGAGTAGATTCTCCTTCGCTTGGCGCGGCATTTCCTCAGTGTAATGGGCGACGTACTCGTTCACGAGGAAGTTCAGATGCGCCTCGCCCACAACGATGAAGTGATCTAGGCACTCCTGTTTGATCGACTGCACCCATCGCTCGGCGAAGGCGTTGAGGTTCGGTGCCCGCACCGGCAACGGAATGACGCCCTTACCCTGCAATCTAAGAATCGTATCGAATAGCCCCGAGAACTTCGTGTCGCGGTCGCGGATGACGTGTCCGAGGTCGAGGTGATCGCGTGCCACGAGCCGAGGTCACACTACACCTTCAGCGAACGCGCAGATGGGGCCGTGCGCATCATCCGCCCGCCGTGGGGTTCGCCCATGACTTGGTACAGCCATCAGGGCCTGTGCCGTGCCTGCGACATTCTGAGCCGCATGGAGATTCCGACGGACTGGCTCTGGCGCGATCTGACTGCGGAGGGAAAGTTCGCCATGCTCGTGCCGCC
>CAZXNF010000613.1:0-2162 GCA_964641785.1 uncultured Streptomycetaceae bacterium
CCTTCAGCAGCCGGTCGAGCTTGGCCACCTCGGCCTTCACGACCTTGTCGAAGTCTTCCGGCGTACCGCCGGCAGGTTCGAAACCGAGCTGGTCGAGCCGCGCCTTGACGTCGGCCATGCCGAGCGCCCTGTTCACTTCCTTGTTGATCTTGTCCACGATGGGCCGCGGCATCCCCTTCGGCCCCTGCAGGCCATACCAGATGCCGGCTTCCGCGTCCTTGATGCCGAACTCGGCGAGCGTCGGCACGTTCGGCAGCAGACCCATGCGCTTACCCGCCGCTACGCCGATGGCGCGCACGCGGTTGGCCTTGATCTGCGGCTCGCTCGACACCATCGTGGTGTAGATCAGGTTGATCTGGCCGCCGATGAGGTCGGTCATGTTCTGCACCGCGCCTTTATACGGGATGTGCGTCACGTCGGTGCCGGTCGCGGTCTGGAACAGCAGAATCGCGATGTGCGGACTGGTGCCGGTGCCCGATGAGCCCCAGCTGATCTTGCCAGGGTTGGCTTTGGCGTAATCGACCAGGTCCTTCGGCGTCTTCGCCGGAAATGCGGGGTTCGCGAGGATCAGCAGCGGCGCATAACCGATGTAGACGATCTGCGTGAAGTCGAAAGGTGAATACAACGGGGCGAGCGACAGCATGGGTGCGCCGACGCTGGGGCCGGAATTCGCCAGCAGCAGCGTGTAGCCGTCGGGCGCGGCCTTGGCCACGGCGTTGACGCCAATCGCGCCGCCGCCGCCGGGCCGGTTGTCGATGACGAAGTTCTGTCCCCACTCGTCCGCCAGCTTGCCGCCGATCAGCCGCGCGAGGATGTCGTTGGATGCGCCTGGCGCGAAGGTGACGATCAGGCGCACCGGCCGGTTGGGGTAATCGGTGGCCGCGTTCTTCTGCGCCAGTGCGGGGGTGCACAACACGGCCAGCAACAGCGTACTGAACATTCGGATGGAATGGGACATGAGGTCTCCTGTGGAAGCGCGGTCAATCAACAGTCAACGTCGCCGGGGGCAGCCCGGCGGCTGCTTACTTTCTCTTGTGCGGCCAAGAGAAAGTAACTGGCCGCCGGGCTACCCCCGGCGAAGTTAAGTTGAACGCTCATCGGTCGTCGGAGGCCAATCCGGCCATGTCCCCCACCCGCACCGGCTTCAGCGGCGTGCGCGGACGGAAGCCGTCGACGCTGCCGGGCGGCAGGCCGAGCTTCCGCGTGAGCAGCTCTTCGACCGTGCTGCCGCAGATGCGGCCCTGGCAGTAGCCCATGCCGCAGCGGGTCGCGCCCTTCACGAAGTTCACGTGCGCCCCCCACGGCTGCGCGCAGGCCCGCACCTCGCCCGCCGTCACTTCCTCGCAACGGCAAACCAGCGTGTCGTCGGTGACGGCATCGTAGACGCCCGCCTGCACGGTGAAGAGATCGCCGACCAGCGCCGCGAAGGCGCGGCGGTGCGTACGCTCCCGTAGCGCGATCGTCACGGCGCTAGTCGTCACGGCCACACCGAGTTGCTGCAGCGCGCTGAGTGCCGCCAGCGTGCCTTCCGCCATCGCCGCATAGGCGCCACCGATGCCGGCGACCTCACCGGCGACGAAAACCCCGGGAATGCTGGTTTCCATGTCGGCACCATGCACCGGGACCCAGCCGCCCGTCTTACGGTTGTAACGGTGTTCGCAGCCCAGCATGCGCGTCGTTTGCACGGCGGGGATGAAGCCATAGCCGACGCAGAGTGTATCGGCCGCTTCCGTGCGTTCGGTGCCCGGAATGGCGCGGCCTTCGCCGTCGCACTGCGCGATCACGACGCGCTCCAGGCTTTCACGGCCCTCGGCCCGCACGACGACGTGCCGGAAGTGCACCGGCACCTTGGCGGCGGCCAGGGTGCGCCGATAAGCGAGCGCCTCGCCGACGCGGTCCCAGTGGCCCCACAGCCGCAGCGCGTGCTTCGCCCACGCCAGAGGATGCGTCGTTTCGTAGATGCCGACCGGCGCCGCGCCGGCCACGATCAGCGTGCGGGCGACCGGCAGCAGGAAAGGCCCGGAGCCGGCCAGCACGATCCGCTTGCCCGGCACGATGTTCTGGTTCTTGACCAGCGTCTGCGCGCCGCCGGGCGTCATCACGCCCGGCAGGTCCCAGCCCGGAAACCCTGGTGTGGGGCAGCTTCGAGGCGGGCACGCTCG
>CAZXNF010000614.1:0-2149 GCA_964641785.1 uncultured Streptomycetaceae bacterium
CGGCGTGGCCGAGCGGGGCCCGCGCGCGACGACGCCCGAAGCGGTGATCAAGGCGGCCGACAAGGCGCTCTATCGCGCCAAACACAAGGGACGCAACCAGGTCAGCCGGTAGGTGTTCGGGGTTGGTCAGCGGGGTGCTTGCGAGCACCCCGCCGCGCGCCGCTATGACGCGAGCCACTCCGGTTTGCTGGAGCCGAGCGTCGGCGAAGGCTTGTCCCAATAGGGTTTCGTCTCGGTCATTTTCAGCACCGGGCCCAGATGCTTCAGCGCGCCGTGACCGCCTTGCGACTCGATCAGGATCGCCTCCAGTTCCGCGCCGCCGAGCCCCATGTCCGGTTTCGGATAACTCACTTTGCCCTGCTGGTAGATGGTCATGCCGGAGCGGCAAAGCGAAACGCGCACGTGGTACGAGCCGCCTTCGCGCGCACGGCGCGCCAGCGCGAGCAGCACGCCCAGCGCGCCGTTGTAACCGGTGGTGTAGTCGCACGCGGAGGCGGGCAGCAGCTTCGGCCGCTCGTCGCCGTTGTCGAGGCAGATTCCGGTCGCGCATTGGCTGATCTGCTCCCAGCCGGCGCGGTCCGCGAACGGGCCGCCGTGGCCGTAGCAACTGATCGACACATAAATGATGCCGGGCCGTTCCTGCGCAAGCTGTTCGGGACCGAGGCCGAACTTTTCCATGACGCCCGGACGGTAGCCCTGGCTGAACACGTCTGCATTTCGGGCGAGCGTCCTGAGCGTCGCCACATCGTCAGGCCGGGTGAGATTGAGGAAGCAGCTGCGCTTGCCGTGGCTCGTGTCCATCACATGCTCCGGCACCTGCGGCAGATGTTGTGCCGTGACCATCAAGACGTCGGCGCCGTTTTCGGCGAGCGTGCGCGCCGCGATCGGGCCGGCGAGGATGCGCGTCAGGTCGAGCGCCTTGATGCCCGCCAGCGGCCGGCCATCTTTCGGAAAAGGGACAGGATCACTGTCCCCGATCCTGGTGATGTCGATCAGCGGCCTGCCGGCCAGGACCTTTCCGTGCGGATGCTCGAGCCATTCGGCGTTCGAGCGCACGATGGAGCCGCACGCGCGCGCCGCGGCCACCGCTTCTTCGAGCTCGTGCGAATCCCACTGCGCGACGGCTTTGGCAACCGCATCCGCGGTGGACTCGCACTTCAACACGCCGATCACGCGGTCGTGCAGGTGCGGCAGGTTGAAATGCGGCAGGTACCAGCGGCCGTCCTTGCAAAGCCACGGCTGCGTGATGGAACGCATGTGCATCATCGACGGCGACTGCACCGCTTTCCATGCGCCACCGTCGGACTTGCTGAGGAACTTGGAACTCTGGCACGTCGCCGCCGCATGACGCGCGTCGATGGCAACCTGCTGGCGCCGGCCGGTTTTCATCTCGTGAATGTCGGTGACCGCGACGCCGATACCGGCGAGGATGTTCGCCGTCGTCTCGCCGATTCTGAAGCGCGCGGAAAAAACGGGATCGTGTCCCGTCATGGCGACTTCGCCCGCCGCAGGCATGCCGCGGCCACGGATGGCCATGATTTCTTCGAATCCCGGGTTCATAAGCTCAGCCTCTCCTCCAGTGCTTGCCGCATTGTGTGCGAGCAGGCGGGACCCTGTCCACACGCTTCGCGAGAGTCGAGCGGCCTCACCGGCTTGCACCACCCGGCTCAAGGTCATGCCATGAATGGCGCGATGCGCGGCGATCTCTGCGCTATGATGGTGCCGTCCCCTCTCCGCCTCGAGGGCCTGAAGGCTCCGCTCATGTTCCGTCTCATCCTGCTCATCGGCTTCTGCATCGCCTCGCTGGCGGCACATGGGCAGTATCCGACGCGCCCGATTCTGCTCGTCGTGCCGTACGCCGCCGGCAGCGACGCTGACCTCGCCGCGCGCAATCTGGCGCAGCACGCGCCGCAATTTCTCAACGGTCAGACGCTGGTCGTGATGAACCAGCCCGGCGCCTCCGGTGCGATCGGCACCCTCGCCGTCCAGAAGGCAGCGCCGGACGGTTACCGCCTGCTGCTCACCCGCATCGCCTCGCAGGTCATCCTCCCGGCGACGGATCGCGCAACCCCCTACGGCGCGAACGATTTCACGTTTCTTTCATTGCTGGAAATCAATCCTTACGTTTGCGCGGTGAAGAACGACGCGC
>CAZXNF010000615.1:0-2138 GCA_964641785.1 uncultured Streptomycetaceae bacterium
GGGGGAAGGCCGGGATGGGCAAACCAATAGTGCGTAGTCCATTCTCACCTTCCCCCGCAAGCAGGGGAAGGTGAGAATGGACTACGCACTATTGGTTTGCCCATCCCGGCCTTCCCCCGCAAGCAGGGGAAGGTGAGAATGGACTACGCAATATTGGTTTGCCCATCCCGGCCTTCCCCCGCAAGCAGGGGAAGGTGAGAGCTGACTTCGTGGAAAGGGATTGCCTATCCCGGCCTTCCCCCGTAACCGAGGGAAGCTGAAAAGAAAAACGGCCGCGGGGTTGCCCCGGCGGCCGTTTCGGAAGTGACGCGAAGTTACGCAGACAGCGGCGTTACTTCGTTTCCTTCTCCATCAGCTTCTCGACCAGCCCCCCCGGCACTTCGGCGTAGTGGGCGAACTCCATCGTGAACGTCCCGCGGCCGCTCGTCGCGGAGCGCAGGAAGTTGATGTAGCCAAACATCTCCGCCAGCGGCACGAAGCCCTGCACGAAAGCCGACGGGCCTTTCTGGCCCTGGTCCGTCACCTGGCCGCGGCGGCGGTTTACGTCGCCGATGATGTCGCCCAGGTAGTCGGCTTCCATGACCGTCTCGATGCGCATGATCGGTTCCAGCAGCTTCGGCTTGCTCTTCCTGTGCGCTTCGCGGAAGCAGGCGCGGCCGGCGATCTCGAAGGCCAGCGCGGACGAGTCCACATCGTGGTACTTGCCGTCGATCAGGCGCGCCTTGAAGTCCACGACTTCGTAGCCCGCCACCTGGCCGGCTTTGCTCTCGGTGCGGATCGCATGCTCCACCGACGGGATGAACTCCCGCGGGATGCGCCCGCCGGTTACTTCATCCTCGAACTGCACCCCGGTGCCGGCCGGCAGCGGTTCGAACACCATCTTCACCTCGGCAAACTGGCCCGAGCCGCCCGACTGCTTCTTGTGCTGGTAGATGAGTTCGACCGACTCGCCGAAGGCCTCGCGGAAGCTCACGCGCGGCTTGCCCATGACGGCTTCCACGCCCAGCTCCGTGCGCATGCGGTCGATCGTCACCTCCAGGTGCAACTCGCCCATGCCGCGCAGCACCGTCTGCCCCGTATCCTGGTCTACTTGCAGGCGCAGCGACGGATCCGCTTTCACCATCTTGTAGAGCGCGGTGGACATCTTGTCGGTGTCCGCGCGTGTTTTCGGCTCGACCGACACGCTGATGACGGGGTCCGGGAAGCGCATGCGCTCCAGCAGCGCCTGGTGGTCCGGATCGCACAGCGAATCGCCGGTCTCCGTGTCCTTCATCGACACGAAGGCGCAGATGTCACCGGCCCGCACTTCATCCAGGTCCTTGGTGACGTTGGCCTGCACTTCCACGATGCGGCCGATGCGCTCCTTGCGGTCGCGCGTGACGTTCATCAGGGTGTCGCCCTTCTTGATGACGCCCGAGTAGATGCGCGCGAAGGTCAGCGTGCCGAACTGGTCATTGATCACCTTGAAGGCCAGTGCGCGCGACGGCGCGTCGTCTTTCACTTCCTGCGAGCCGATGATCTTGCCGTCCGGGTCCACCAGGGAAATGCCGCCGTTCTCGCCGGGGTAGGGCATGTAGTCCACCACCGCGTCGAGGAGCTGCTGCACGCCCTTGTTCTTGAACGACGAGCCGCACAGCACGGGCACCAGCTTGCCGGTCACCGTGCCCTTGCGGATGCATTCCTTGACCTTGGCGATATCGAACTTGCCGGAGTCGACGAATTCCATGAACGCGTCGTCGTCGTACGCGAGCGCGGTTTCGATCGCTTCGCGCCGCAGCTCGAGGAGATCGTCCATCCACTGGTTGTCGCGCGTGCTGGCGAAGGTGAACTTGCCCTTCATCTCCTCGATGGGGATGGTCTCCCACTTGGAGTCCTTGTCTTCTTCCTCCCACACGTAGCCGACGCCGGCGATGAGGTCCACCATGCCCTTGAACTCGTCATGGCTGCCGATCGGAATCTGGCACAGCACAATGCTTGCACCCAGCCGCTCCTTGATGCCGGTGATGGCCTTCTCGAAGTTCGCGCCCATGCGGTCCATCTTGTTGATGTAGCAGAGCCGCGGCACGTTGTACTGGTTGGCCAGGCGCCAGTTGGTCTCGGTCTGCGGCTCCACGCCCGCCACGCCGTCGAACACGACC
>CAZXNF010000616.1:0-2138 GCA_964641785.1 uncultured Streptomycetaceae bacterium
CTTTTCTTTCAGCTTGTGCGCAAGCTCCTTCACGGCATGTTGCGCGCGGGCCACCGCCAGACCGTAGCCCGGCACGATGATCACGGAGTCGGCGTTGCCGATGAGGAAGGCCGCGTCGTCCGCGCTGCCGCTGCGGTGGGTCTTCTGCGTGCCGTCCCCCGCCGCCACCGTGCCGCCCTCGCTGCCGAAGCCGCCGAGGATCACCGACAGGAACGGCCGGTTCATGGCCTTGCACATGATGTACGACAGGATCGCCCCGGAAGACCCCACCAGCGAACCGGCGATGATCAGCATGGTATTGCCGAGCGAGAAGCCGATGCCCGCCGCCGCCCAGCCCGAGTACGAGTTGAGCATGGAGATCACCACCGGCATGTCCGCCCCGCCGATCGGGATGATGATCAGGAAGCCGAGCACGAAGGCAATCGCGAGCATGAGCGCGAAGGCCGTCCAGTTGGTCTGCGGGTCGAGGAAGAACCACACGCCGCAGCCGATCATCGCCAGCGCCATGAGCAGGTTCACGGCGTGCTGCCCGGGGAAGGTGATCGGCGCGCCGCTCATGCGCGCGGACAGCTTGAGGAAGGCGATCACCGAGCCCGACCACGTCATTGCGCCGATGAAGCTGCCGAGAAACAGTTCGAGCTTCGCCCCGGTGGGGATCGGCTGGCCCGCGGCCTGCACGATGCCGAAGGAAGCCGGGTTGTGGACGGCCGCCACGGCGATGCATACGGCCGCGAGACCCACCAGCGAGTGCATGAAGGCAACGAGTTCCGGCATCGCGGTCATCTGCACGCGCCGCGCGATGACCGTGCCGATCACGCCGCCGAGCGCGATGGCCGCGAGGATCAGCGCCCAGTTCTTGACCAATGTCAGCGTCGTCAGTACGGCGATCGCCATGCCGACCATGCCGAACAGGTTGCCGCGCCGTGAGGTGACCGGCGAGGACAGGCCCTTCAGGGCGAGAATGAAAAAGACGGACGCGACGAGATAGGCGAGCCCGACCTGGTTCGGCGTCATGCCGCCCCCTGCGCGTGATGAGTGGAATCACTCATCCCAGTACCCCGTCTCTCGTCTCTCGTCTCTCGCCTCACTGCGTGGCTCCCTTCTTTTCTTTCTTCTTGAACATGTCGAGCATGCGCTGGGTGACCAGAAAGCCGCCGAACACGTTGATTGCGGCGAGCGCCACGGCCGCCGCACCCAGCCAGGCGCCCCAGTCCGTTTCGGCGGGGCCGGCGGCGAGCATCGCGCCGACGATGATGATCGAGGAAATCGCGTTGGTCACCGACATGAGCGGCGTGTGCAGCGCCGGCGTCACGTTCCAGACGACGTGGTAGCCGACGACGACGGCGAGCACGAACACGGTGAGGGCGCTGATGGTGGGATCGACGGTCATTGTTGTTCCTTCGGAGCGGTGAAGGGTAAATGGTGAAGGGTGAAGGGATTCATTCCACCCCTCCAGCTACCGCGAGCCATCGTGACTTTCATGCAACACCCTTCACTGTTCACCATTTACCGTTCACCGTTTGGCAACAATATCGCCGTTGATCGTCACCAGCGTGCCAGCGACGACTTCGTCCTCGCGGTTGACGTTGAGCACACCGGTCTTGGGATCGACGATCAGGGCGAGGAAATTGAGCAGGTTGCGGGCGAACAGGGCGCTGGCATCCGCTGCCACCAGCGCGGCGAGGTTCGGAATGCCGACGATGCGCACGCCGTTCTTGACGGCGATCTTGTCCAGTTCAGAGCCTTCGACGTTGCCGCCCTGCTCCACCGCCATGTCCACGATGACGGAACCGGGCTTCATCGCCTCGACCGTGGCGGCCTTGATCAGCTTGGGCGCCGGCCGGCCGGGGATCAGTGCGGTGGTGATGACGATGTCGGACTGCGTGGCGCGCTGGTGCACGAGTTCCGCCTGCCGCCGCATCCAGTCCGCCGGCATCGGCTTGGCGTAACCGCCTTCGCCCTTCGCAATTTCGCGTTCCTCGTCCGTCAGGTACGGCACGTCGATGAACTTGGCGCCCAGCGATTCAACTTGTTCCTTCACCGGCGGCCGCACGTCGGAGGCCTCGACCACCGCCCCGAGCCGTTTGGCGGTGGCGATGGCCTGCAAGCCCGCCACACCCGCGCCCATGATCACGACG
>CAZXNF010000617.1:0-2132 GCA_964641785.1 uncultured Streptomycetaceae bacterium
GCGCGTCAGGCGCTGAACACCTCTTCCTGCGCGAGCCATGCCGCATAGCGCAGGGCCTGCCCGACATCAGCCGCTTCCAGATCGGGGTACTCGGCGAGCACTTCCTCGCGCGAGGCACCGTGCGCGAGCTGGCCCAGGATCACCGAAACAGGAATACGCATCCCGCGTATGCAGGCCCGTCCGCCCATGATTTGAGGCGCAAATGTGATGCGGTCGAATGGCATGGCGATCTCCTGGATAACACCGGTATCTTGGCATAGCCGGACGGGGCGGGCCAGCCGCGTATCCGCAACGGGCCTGACGCAGGGGGCGCCGGGAACGGTTGGCGGACCTTCTGGCAGGTTTCTGCATCCGGGATGTGCCGATGAGGCGGCAATCGTGACCGATCCATTACCCCTCGACCAGCTACCCTACCCGGGAATTCCGACGAAGTGCGCCGGATAACCTGGCCCGGCATCGACTGTAGGCACCGCCATGCACCGCCCCTCCTTGCTGGCGAGCGCCACGGCCTCGGGCGTCTCGCACAGGTACACCATCTTCTGGCAGTGCGCGCAGAAGCGCACGTCTCCCCGGCCGGTCTGGATAAAGGCGTCCCATTGCATGGGGCACCGGACCTTGAAAAGGTTCGTGCAGTTGATGACGGTGGCGTGGGTCATGGCCTCATTCTTGGCTGATACAATGCAAGCATGAGTTCAAAGCTCTCCTCCGCAAACCGCTACCTGCGCGATCCCGTGCAGCGCGAGCGTACCGTGACCAGAAACGTGGCCACTTCCTCGGCCATCGAGGGCATCCGTGCGCCGTTCAGGCAGGATGCGCGGAGCGGCGTGTTTTCCCTCAAGCGCGCCCCCTCGCCGAAGAAGCGATAACCCGCGGCTGCGCTCGCAGCGTGCGGGCGATCGCGCTCCGGAAAATCGCGGTCATGGGCAAGTAGTCACGGTCCAGTGCGGCATGTACCGCCGCGATGTAACGCCGCTTCGTTTCCCCCCGAATCCCGCCGAAGTCGAGCGCCGGTAACCCGGCCTGCAAACCCATCAGCGTCGCCAGCAGGCGGGCGCAGCGCCCGTTGCCCTCCCGGAACGGATGAATCAGGATCAGCTCCGCGTGCACGGTTGCAAGAGCCTGCGCCTGCTCTCCGGCGTCCACGAACCGGCAGGGCATGAACGCCTTCAGCGCTCCGCGCTCCAGTGCTTCCATCAACCTCGGTACCTGGCCGGCGGCGGCAAACGTGAAATTGCCCTTCCCGATGTTCACCTGGCGATATTCGCCGGCCCAGACATAAATCTCTCCCAGCCAAAGTCGGTGCTTGCGCCGCACGTCGTTTGCGGTGAACCGCTGATCCACGCGGGTATCGTCGATCGCCCGCTGCGTGGCCGCGAGCAGCGCTTCCGACTCGTGCCTGCCCATCTCGCGCACCGAGCGGATTCCAGGCCGGTTGCATAGAACACGGCCACGCGATCCCGGTTCGTATTCCGCTTCCGGGCCCGCCGCCTTATACCGGTTGCCGCGCACGTTGCATCGTCTCTCTACGACAAGTCCAGGTCTTGCTGCCCCGGGTCTATTCTCTCCCCTCTCCCTCCGGGACCAGGGAACACTGGAAGCGAAGCAGAGGGGTCGGGGGTGAGGGCGGGCGGTGCCTTGGGCAGGTTCTCCACCTGCAGGCTGTAGTCGTCGTGCCCCACGCGCAGCGCGACAGCACCTGCCTCGGAATCTTCTTAACCGTGAGATTCGGGTAATCCCACTTGCCCCGGCTTGCGCAAGCGGCGTTGGCCAGGGCGGTAACGTCGTAATTCGGGTAGGTATAGCCGAACGCGGAGCGCGCGGAATGAAAGAGATTTTGGCCGTCGATGAAGGCCACGGTGCGCTTGATCGGGGGCTCGCTACGCATCAACGTACCCCTGAAAATAATAACCCCGCCCGGGCCTTGCGGCAGATCGGGCGGGGAGGAAGTAGGCCGCGATTGTAGAGACTGCAACGGTTATTTCAAGCGACGGAAACATCGGGATTCCGGCGGTACGGTTGCCACGCTGCCTGCTCCACGGTTGCCATTCCATCCATTCTACGAACACGGGGCACTCCTTTGTGAATTCACGCGGACCGGCTACCCGATGCTCGGGATGCCGACGGTGTACCCC
>CAZXNF010000618.1:0-2128 GCA_964641785.1 uncultured Streptomycetaceae bacterium
GGAGGGTGTTGCTTCAGCTTCCCCTGCAAGCAGGGGAAGGAGCGTGCAATGCAGCTTCGACCGCTACTCCCCTCACCCCCGCCCTCTCCCAAAGGGAAAGGGTGAGAACGGCACTCATCGCTGATGCGAATGAGTGAGACATCACGCTGGGCCGCACCACGACGCGCCTTGGTGGTGGTGCCGCGCCGGCTCGGCGACGTGCTGCTCGCCACACCGGTGATGCGCTCGCTGAAGCGTGCTTATCCGGATTGCCGCGTGGACGCGCTGGTCTTTGCCGGAACCGAAGCGATCCTCGGCGGCAATCCCGATGTAAACGCGGTGCTGACCATCGCCGAGCGCCCCACGCCGGGCGACCACTTAGCGCTCGTCCGGCGTCTGCTCCGCCGCTACGACCTCGCGCTGTCGCTGGTGCCCGGCGATCGTTCCACGTTCTACGCCTGGTGCGCCGGCCGGAAAAGCGCGGGACTGGTCGTCGATGAGCCCAAGCACGCGTGGAAAAAAGCGTTGCTCGGCCGCTGGGTGCCTTTCGATGACCGCGGCACGCACACGGTGGCGATGCACCTGCGGCTGATCGAAGCCCTCGGCATTCCGCCCGTCCCCGAAGTGGTCGCGAGCTGGCGGCCCGCGAATGCGGAGGCCGCAAGCGCAGCGCTGGCCGCGCAAGGGGTGACCGGCGCATACGCCGTGCTGCATCCCTTTCCGAAGTTCCGCTACAAGCAATGGCCCGCAGAGCACTGGGTGGCGGTGGCGGACTGGCTGCGCGCGCAGGGGCTCGCCGTGGTGCTGACCGGCGGGCCGGATCCTGCGGAGCGTGCGTGTTGCGCGGAGATCGCGCAGCACGCAGCGGTGGCGAACCTGGCCGGCGCGCTGTCGCTCCCCGCCACGGCCTGCGTCATCGCCGGCGCCCGCGTTTATGCAGGCCCGGATACCGCGACCACGCATCTCGCTGCCGCGCTGGGCGTGCCGACGGCGGCGCTGTTCGGCCCGACCGATCCGCTCAAGTGGGGGCCGTGGCCGCACTCCCATCACACCTTGGAGAACCCGTGGCGCCGCGTCGGCAGCCAGCGTCTCGGCAACGTTGCCATCGTGCAGGGCGCGGCAACCTGCACGCCCTGTCTGCTGGAAGGCTGCGATCGACACGTCGACAGCACGGCCGATTGTTTGACCGGCCTCCCGCCGCAAGCGATGATCGCCGCCCTGCAAACGCTGCTCGCACCATGACCGCTCCTCTTGACCCTGCCCTGATCGCCCGCTGCCCCGTAGGCTGCACGTCCACGCTCGCGCCGACCACTATCGTTCAACCCGAAGGTGTGCTGCTGCGCTGTTCCGCGTGCGGACAGCTTGTGAGTCAGATCGGCACCGCGGCCTACACGCGCTCGATGCAGGCTTTCGACGCAGCGGATTTCAACCAGCCGGATCCGCGCGCGACCGAACGCCGGCAGCGGGTCGCAAACAAGCGCCTCGCGCGCATTACGCAACTGCTCGGCCGCGCACCGGCCG
The DNA here is from genome assembly GCA_964641785.1 of uncultured Streptomycetaceae bacterium. Lineage (GTDB taxonomy): Bacteria > Pseudomonadota > Gammaproteobacteria > Burkholderiales > SG8-41 > CAZXNF01. The sequence goes on from CAZXNF010000618.1 coordinate 1,501, forward strand.
GGGCGACGCTGGTGGACGTTGGCTGCTCACGCGGCGATTTCGTCGCGGCGGCGGCGGCCTTCGGCTTTGCTGCGGAGGGCGTAGAGCCCGCGCCGCACATCGCCGAGGCCGCGCGCACCGCCGGGCGCAACGTGAAAACCGGCTTGCTGGAAGAACAGCGCTACCCCGACGCGCACTTCGACGCCGTCACACTGTTCGAAGTGATCGAACACCTGGCGCAACCGCTGCCGCTGCTCACCGAGATCCGCCGCATCCTCAAGCCCGGCGGCGTTCTGCTCGTGTCCACCGGCAACGGAGCGAGCTGGACCGCGCAGGCGCTCAAGGGCCGCTGGGATTACTTCAGCATCGAGAAAGACGCGGGGCATGTCAGCTTCTACAACCCGCGCTCCATCGCGCTGGCGGCGGAACGGGTGGGGCTCAGCGCGGCGCGGATCGACACCGCACGGGTGCGGCTGGCGGAGAGGGATCAGGTGGCCGCGCCTCTATACGCAGCTGCCAAGCTTGTGGGCGAACTCGCCAATCCGCTGGCGCGGGTGCTGGGGCGAGGGCACGACCTGCTGGCTTACTTGCGCAAGGCTTGAATAGCGAAGCGAGTGCGAGAATGAAAGACCCGAATGGTACTGACTTA
>CAZXNF010000619.1:0-2115 GCA_964641785.1 uncultured Streptomycetaceae bacterium
CCAGCCCTCCCCCGCGCACTGCGCAAGGGAGGGGGTTACTTCACCTTCCCCTGCGTGCGGGGGAAGGCAGGGATGGGGGCAGGGCTGACGGGTCGGGTGTAATGGTGTGCTGCTCAGGCTTTGCGCTACTGTTTTCTCAATACTGTTTGTAGCGCGGCCGCCGGGGAATGGTGACCTTGTAGAAGAACGTATCGCGCAGCGGCACGCCGCCCGCCTGCAGGAATTCCTTGGCCTTCTTGGTGCTGTGTTCGGTGAAGTGGAAGATGTTGCCGGCCGACACCGCTTCGCAGCCGCCCTGCGTGACGCCGTCCACCATGTGCTGCCAGTGGCCGACGCCGCCGAAGGCGATCACCGGAATGGACACGGCGGCGCTGACGCTCTGCATGAGCGGAAGGTCGTAGCCGTTGCGCATGCCGTCGTGGTCGATGGAGGTGAGGAGGATCTCGCCGCAACCGGCGGCCTCGGCTTGCTTCGCCCATTCGACGGCGTCGCGGCCGGTGTCGTGCTGGCCGCGGTCGATGAACACGCGCGGCACGCCCTGCGCATCGCGCTTGACGTCGATGGACACCACGATGCACTGCGAACCGAACACGCGCGCCGCCTCGGTGATGAATTCCGGGTGACGGAAGGCGTGCGTGTTGACCACCACCTTGTCCGCGCCGTGTTCGAGCAGCGTTTCGATCTCGCGCGTGGTGGTGATCCAGCCACCGACCGCCAGCGGCACGAAGCAGCGTTCCGAGAGTTCGTCGATGATGTCGATGAACTCGGTGCGCCCGGTATTGCCACGTGAGACGTCGAGGATCAGGATTTCGTCCACCGTCCAGCCGTTGAAGAAGTCCACCGCGGTGATGACGTTGCCGATCACGTTGGTGTGGCGAAACTGCACGCTCTGCACGATGCGGCCATCACGTACCAATAGCGAGGGGATGAGGCGCTTCTTGAGCATGTCCGTCAGGCCCGCGCCGCAACCAGGTCCGCGAAGTTGCGCAGCAGCTTGAGCCCCGCGCCCTGGCTCTTCTCCGGGTGGAACTGCACGCCGAAGATGTGCGCCTGCTGCACCGCCGCTGTCAGCGTACCGCCGTGGTCGGCGGTGGCGATCACGCAGGCCGTGTCCGCTGGCACGAAGTGGTAGCTGTGGACGAAATAGAAGGCGGTGCCGTCGGCGACCTCGCGCAGGAGCGGCGACTCCGGCCGGGTGAGCTGGAGGTCGTTCCAGCCCATGTGCGGCACCTTGAGGGCGGGGTTTTTCGACTGGATGCGCACGCAACTGCCCGGGATCCAGCCGAGGCCCTTGTGCTCGCCGTGCTCGAGGCCCAGCTCGGCGAGGAACTGCATGCCGAGGCAGACGCCCAAGTAGGGCGTCTTGTTGCGCACGACCTTGTCGTTCAGCACCGGCAGCAGGCCGCGGCGTTCGAGGTTCTTCATGCCGTCGCCGAAGGCGCCGACGCCCGGCAGGACGATGCCGTCGGCGCGGGCAAGCACGTCGGGCTCGCCTGACACCTCGACCGGCAGGCCGAGCGCCTTGAAGGCGTTGGCAATCGACTTGAGATTGCCCATGTCATAGTCGATGACGACGATCATGCGGCCAGCGGCACTCGTGCGTATCCGCTCAGCGCGGCTTCCTGGCGAGGTACTTGGCCAGCTTGTCGACCTCGAACAGGCCCAGCGCGTCGAAGTCTTCGTCGGGAATCTTGCGATCGAAGCGTTCCTCGAGCACGAGGATGAGCTTCACGAGGTCGAGCGAGTCGAGGCCCAGATCGTCGGTGAGGTGCTTGCCCTTGAGGCCGGCGGCGTCGAGCTTGGTAAGGTCCTCGTCCACTTCGCGCAGGGCGGCGGCGAGAGTGTCGTAAACGGTTTGGTCTTTGCTGGCCATGAATCGGATTCCGGTGGGGCGCCCGCCGCATCGGTGCGGCGATGGAGCGCGAAAGCCGCGATTTTACAGCCTACCGATCACGCGGCGGCTGTCGTTAATCGAGCTTGACTAGGGTGACACGGTTGCCCCCATCCCAACCTTCCCCCGCAAGCAGGGGAAGGAGAGAAGTGACTGCGTGCGAAGGATCGCCCCCATCCCAACCTTCCCCCGCAAGCAGGGGAAGGAGAGAAGTGACTGCGTGC
>CAZXNF010000620.1:0-2113 GCA_964641785.1 uncultured Streptomycetaceae bacterium
GGCATTGAGCGCCCCCACGAACGTCGCCTACGCCTCCGGGCCTCGACAGACGCTCGACATTTATCAGCCGGCAGCCGGCGGGGAACCGGCGCCGGTCGTCGTGTTCTACTATGGGGGCAACTGGGAGAGCGGCGCGCGCGCGGACTATCGGTTCGTGGGTGAAGCACTGGCCTCCCGGGGCTTCATCGTCATCATTCCGGACTACCGCCTCTATCCCGATGTGCGCTTCCCCGACTTCCTCAGCGATGGCGCGCAGGCCGTCCGTTGGACGCTCGACCACATAGCGGACTACGATGGGGACCCGCGCCGCGTGTTCCTGATGGGCCATTCGGCCGGAGGCTATATCGCCGCGATGCTCGCGCTGGACGACCAATACCTGTGCGCCTCCGGGGCCGATCCGCGGCAGGTGCGCGGTCTGATCGGACTCGCCGGTCCGTACGATTTCCTGCCGCTGCAGGCGCGCGTCCCCAAGCTGGTCTTCGGCTTCCCCGATACGCCGGTGACGACCCAGCCCATCCATTTCGTGACCGCCGCGGCGCCGCCGGCGCTGCTCTTGACCGGCAAGGACGATGACCTGGTCGACCCGGGCAACGTCCCGCGCCTCGCAACCCGCTTGCGCAAGGACGGCGTGCGCGTGGACGAAATCGTGTACTCCGAACTCGGCCATCGCACGCTGGTCGCCGCGCTCGCCGCGCCGCTGCGCACGCTGGGCCCGGTGCTCGACGACGTGGCCGGCTTCATTAACGCGGTGTCCGCCCAGCCAGTGTCCGCGGCGCGGACGGGCGCCCACGCCCGCTGTGCCCCCAACGTCTGACCATGAGCGCCGTCACGCAACTCGCCGTCAACTGGATCGAGCAGGGCCGGGTGCCGGACCCGCTGATCCGCGCCGGCATCCGCCGGCTGCTGAAAGAACGCCTCGCCGAGATCCGCGCCGGTGACACCGCCGCTTCCGTGGAGATCGCGGAGGCCTTCATCGCCACGCTGCGCGCCGCGCCGGTCGCACTGGTACCGGAGAAGGCCAACGAGCAGCATTACGAAGTGCCCGCGGCGTTCTTCGGCGGCGTGCTGGGACCGCACCGCAAATACAGCGGCTGCTGGTGGCCGGCGGGCGTGGAAACCCTGGCGGCCGCGGAGGCGGCGGCGCTGGCTGAAACCTGCGCACGCGCGCAACTCGCGGATGGCCAGCAGATACTGGAACTCGGCTGCGGCTGGGGGTCGCTTTCGCTGTGGATGGCGACCCACTACCCCAGCAGTCGCATTACGGCCGTGTCGAACTCGCACTCGCAACGCGCCTACATCGAGAACGAGGCGGCCCGGCGCGGGTTGGCCAACATGCGCGTGCTGACCTGCGACATGAACGCCTTCGACACCGCGGACCGCCACGACCGCATCGTCTCGGTCGAGATGTTCGAGCACATGCGGAACTGGCCGGAACTGTTCCGCCGCGTCCGCGGCTGGCTCAGGCCGGACGGGCGTTTCTTCATGCACGTGTTCGCGCACCGCTCGACGCCGTACGTCTTCGTGGAGCGCGACGCGGGGGACTGGATGACGCGCCACTTCTTCGCCGGCGGCATGATGCCGAGCGACGATCTGGCGCTGCGCTGCCAGGACGACCTGGCCCTCGTGCAGCGCTGGCGCTGGGACGGCACGCACTACGAACGTACGGCGAATGCCTGGCTCGCGAACATGGACGCGCAGCGCGCGCAGTTGCTGCCGCTGTTCGAAGAGACCTACGGGCGGGACGCCGCCGTCTGGTGGATGCGCTGGCGTGTGTTCTTTCTGTCCTGCGCGGAACTCTTCGGCTACGACCGCGGCCAGCAGTGGTGGGTCAGCCACTATTTGTTCCAGCCGCGCCCGTGACTGCCACCGCGATGACACTGTCACAGCGCCAGGCCGGGCTGCTGCGTTCGGCGCTCAACTTAGCCCTCATGCAGGCGGGCTGGTTCGCGTGCGTGCTCGGCGCGGCGAAGGACCTGCCATGGCTCGGCACCGTAGTTACCGTCGCGATCGTCAGCTGGCACCTCTCGCGCGCCGTGCGGCCGGCCGAGGAACTGAAACTGGTCGCGCTGGTGACGCTGGCGGGCGGGACCTTCGACACCGCACTCACTGCCGC
>CAZXNF010000621.1:0-2107 GCA_964641785.1 uncultured Streptomycetaceae bacterium
TTGATCCGCAGCCGCCCCACACTGATGGGCAGCGTGAACCGGCGCGGGCCCGCGCTGCCCGGATTCACGAACCAGACGCCTTCGCGCTGCGCGGAGGCCGGTTTGTGCGAATGCCCGGAGACGACAACTTGGAAGCCGGCGGCGGCCGGATCGACGTCCAGGTCCGCGAGATCATGCAGGGCGTAGATGACGGTCGAGTCGATCCGCAGCACGGCAGTCCCGGGAATCTCTTCAGCCCACGCACCGTGGTCGTTGTTGCCGCGCACTGCGGTAACCGGTGCGATCCGCGCCAGCCGTTCTAGGATGGCGGGGTCCATGATGTCGCCGGCATGCACGATGTAGTCGCTGCCTTCGAGCGCCGCGAGCGCTTCCGGCCGCAGCAGGCCGTGGGTGTCGGAAATCAGGCCGATCGTGGGCATACGCGTAAACCGCAGACGATCAGCGCGCCAGCGCTTCGACCACACCCGGATCGCGGGCAACGATACGCAGCAGGACTTCCGCCGGGCCGGAGGGTTTCTTGCGGCCCTGCTCCCACTCCTGCAAGGTGCGAACGGACACGCCGATGAGTTTCGCAAACTGCGCCTGAGACAAACCGGTCCCCGCCCTGGCCACCAAAGCCCAGTCCTGCGCCGGCACGATGTCATCACGCTCGATCGTGCCATCGTTCAGCACGATGCGCCGACGCACGCTGCCGTCCGCGCGACGGGTGAACTCGGTCCTGCGGGCCCACCGGCCAGCCTTGGCATCACCGATGGCCGCAAGCAGTTCGGCATTGAGGTCGCGCTTGGGCAATTTAACGGGTTTCTTCATAGACCTGCCTCAGTTTTCTCAACAGCTTCGCGTCGATGTTATCCCGCACGTTCTTCGCGAATATCGTGACGAGCACGATTTCGTCGTCGTTCACCCGCAGGAAGTAAATGATCCGTGCGCCGCCACGCTTGCCGCGCCCGGTCAGCGCCCAGCGCAGCTTTCGACATCCGCCCGAACCCGGAACTCGTCATCCGTGACAAGCTCTCGCGGACGTTTGCAAACGGCGCCAGTTCAACAAAGGTGAACACGGCCGGATGATACCTTATATACGCCAAGGGCGTATATCACATAGTCTACGCGGAATAACCGGTCACCGCTCCAGCACGAAGGGCAGCTTCTTCGCGCCCGCGCCTTCGCCCACCGCCAGCTCGCCGACGATACGCGCGCCGGCGGCACGGCCTTCGAAGCGCACAGCGGTCATGCGCCCATCCACGCGCGCGCGGCCTTCGAAGTTCACGCCCTCGCCGTCGATCCGTCCGCCGACGGCCTCGAGCGCCGCACCGCCCGCCGTGCCCTCGAAATCGAGGTGCTGGAAATTCTGCTGCAGCCGCAGCCGCCACTCGCCGCCGGCGCCCGGTGCCACGGCGCGCCAGTTGCCGAACACGTCGGCGGGCACCACCCACAGCGAGAGGCGGCTGTCCTCGCCCTGGCCCTGATGCGGCTTGGTGATGCGCACCACCTCCGAGCGGTCCGGCGACCAGCCGGGAAACACGAAGAGATGCGCCACGATGCGCGAGCCCGGCTTCAGCTCCTTCAGCATCTTCTCGCGCAGTTGCGCCATCAGGTCCGGCAGCAGGTAGATGGTGACCACGCTGGCGCGGGAAAGATCAGTCCGCAGCACGTCGCGGGCTTCGAACTGCACGCGGTCGGCGACGCCGGCAGCTTTCGCCCGCTCGCGCGATTCGCGCACCAGGCGTTCGTTGAGGTCTACCCCCAGCCCGCGCGCGCCGAACTCGCGCGCCGCGGCGATGACGATGCGCCCGTCGCCCGAACCGAGATCCATGACGAAGTCGGTATCGCGCGTGCCCGCCATCTTCAACATGGCGGTGACGACCTCGTCAGGCGTGGTGATGAAGGGGGCCAGCTCCTGCGCGCGCGGCGCGGTTCCCCAAACGCCCAACACCGCCGCCAGAAACGCCCCTGCGACGCGCATCAGCGCACGAGACCGATTTCGCGCAGGTACTTCTGGACGCCCGGGTGGATCAGGTCCGCCCGCGGCGCGGCGGCAACCGTGTTGGCGAGCGTGGACTCCTTCGCCTGGGCGAGCTTGCTGCCGATCAGCGTTTCACCCTTGTGC
>CAZXNF010000622.1:0-2107 GCA_964641785.1 uncultured Streptomycetaceae bacterium
GTCTTGAAGGAGACGAGGATGGCGAGGGTGTCGCCGTTCGTGAGCTGGCTGCCCAGTTGCTTCACGCTGGCGTAGACATGATCAGCCTCGCCGAACACGCCGACCGACAGGTCGAGAAGATGGATGCCGGTGGCCGTCATCGGACCCGCCGGCGCTTCCTTGCCGGACAGCCGCCAGTTGTCCGCGGCGAGCGCCAGGAATTTGTCCTGGCTGAAGTTGGCCTCGACCTGCAGCGGCACGCCCAGCGCGCCGGATTTCACGACGCGCATCAGCTCGATGATCGGCGGTTCGAAACGCTTTTCGTGGCCGACGGCGAGCGCGACCTTGTTGGCATTGACCGCAGCGATCGCGCGCAGCACGTCGGCGCGGGTCATCGACAGCGGCTTTTCGCAGAACACGTGCTTGCCGGCGTTGGCCGCGGCGACGATCTGGTCGGTGTGCTGCGTATGCGGTGTGCACAGCACGACGCCCTGGATGGCCGGGTCGTTCAGCACCGCGGCGGTGTCAGTGACGACCTCGACCTGATGCTGGCGGGCGAAATCGGTGATGGACGCCGGGTTGATCTCCACCACCTTGGCGACATTGATCTTCGAACTGGTCTTGAGCAGCGGGACGATGATCTTGCCCCACCAGCCCATGCCGACAACGGCAACATTCAGCACTGCACTCTCCTGTCAGAGGACTATGACAACTTCACGCTGCTTTGGCGCCCTTGGCGATCGCCGCGTTTACGGCGGGCATGACTTTCTCGGCCATCAATTCCATCGAGCGCTTGCCGAGCTTGGGCTCGATCCAGTCATGGCATGCATACACCAGCGTGCCGAAGTCGCCGGTCTGCTCGCGGAAGGCGAGGATCTGGTCGACCACGCTGTTGACCGTGCCGGCCAGCACCAGTTTCTCCGTGACGTACTCGGGGGTGATCGCGGCATCGGGCATGCTCTGGTCGGATTTGAACAGATTGCCGCGGTTGCCGAAACCGACCAGCTTGCGGACGAGCTGCTTGAAATAAAAGTGGTAGGGGCCTTCCGCGCCGTGGCCGTAGCGCTTCGCGGTCGCCTCGTCGTCGGCGACGAAGATGCTCTTTGCGACCCGCCACTCGGAGGGCTGCGCCACCGCGCCGACGTTCTGGCGGCCCTCGGCGTATTTGGGCCAGTGCGAGGCCACCCATTCCGGCAGCAGGAAGTTTGCGGAGATCGGCTGCCGGCCGCGCTCGGCCATCGCCGTGACACCCTTGGAGAAGGGCGCGACCACGGTGCCGACGATGGGCGGATGCGGCTTCTGGTAGGGGCGCAGGATGAAGCCCTGGCCGATATCCGGAATCATCGTCTTGCCGGTCGTGACTTCCCAGAACTGGCCCTTGAGATCGTATGGCGGATCGCTGGCCCAGATCTTCAGCACCATGTCGATCGCCTCGACGAACATGGCGTTGCGGTCGCGGCCGAGGTTGCCGAACACCTCCGCGTCCGACATCAGGCCGCCGGGACTGATGCCCATGATGAAGCGGCCCTCCAGCATGTTGTCGAGCATCGCCACCTGCGCGGCGACGTTCGCCGGATGCGAGTTGGGCAGGTTGATGGTGCCCGTCCCGAGCTTGATGCGTTTCGTTTCGTGCGCGAGGCTGGCGAGAAACATCATGCAGGAGGTCACGGTCTCCGCAGCGTCCGTGACGTGTTCGCCGACGAAGGCTTCCTCGTAGCCGAGCTTGTCCGCGAGCAGGATGGCCTCCCGATCCTCCGCGAGCGAGAGCGGGTAGTGCTTGCCCGGCGGGTGGATCGGCATCATGAACGTGCTGAGTTTCATCGGGTGTTGCTCCTGCGGTGCGGCGGTGTCGTGAAGCGTGCGATCAATCGGCGGTGGCGCCGGCTTCCACAACGACCTTGCCCCATTTTTCCGTCTGCGCGGCGACGAACTGGGCGAATTCAGCGGGCGACTTGCTGACGATCACTTCGACGCCGGCAGTCGAGAGCCGCTGCTTCACGTCTTCCTGGTCCATCACCTTCAGCATGACGGCGAAGAGTTTGTTGACGATCGCAGGCGGCGTGCCTTTGGGCAGGAATACCCCCTGCCAGGAACCGCCGATCGATCCGGCGAAGCCGACTTCCAGCAT
>CAZXNF010000623.1:0-2097 GCA_964641785.1 uncultured Streptomycetaceae bacterium
CCCTCGAAGGCGCGCAGGCCGGCCTGTCGTGGGACACCATCCTCAAGAAACGCGCGCACTACCGCCGCGTGTTTGCCGGTTTCGATCCGCGCAAGATCGCCCGTTTCGAACGCCGCCGCGTCGCTGCGCTGCTCGCAGATCCCGGTATCGTGCGCAACCGGCTCAAGGTCGAGTCCACCGTGACCAACGCTCAGGCCTTCCTTGCCGTGCAGAAGGAATACGGCAGCTTCGACGCCTACGTGTGGGCCTTCGTCGGCGGCGCGCCCCGGCAGAACCGCCGCCGCGGCATGCGGAGCGTTCCCGCCTTCAGCGCGGAATCCGACGCCCTGAGCAAGAATCTCAAGAAACGTGGTTTCCGCTTCGTCGGCACCACCATCTGCTACGCTTTCATGCAGGCGACGGGGCTCGTCAACGACCACCTGCTAACCTGCCCGCGCCAGCAGGCCGTTTTGCGGTTGACCTGACCCTCCTTAACAACAGCATTTGCCGCCAAGGCGGCTCACTGAATCTAAACCATGACCACCATCAATCTCAACGCCGACATGGGCGAAAGCTACGGCCGCTTCAAGGTCGGCAACGACGCCGGCCTGATGCAGATCATCAAATCCGCCAGCATCGCCTGCGGCTTTCACGCAGGAGATCCGACGGTGATGGCGGACGCCGTCCGCCTCGCGCAGGCGAACAACGTCTCGATCGGCGCGCATCCCGGCTTCAACGATCTGTGGGGCTTCGGCCGCCGGCAGATCAAAATGAACGCCCGCGATCTCGAGTTCATGATCACCTACCAGATCGGCGCGTTGCAGGGCATCGCCCACGGTGCCGGCGCCAAGGTCACGCACGTCAAGCCGCACGGCGCACTGAACAACATGGCGCACGTCGACCTCGAAGTGGCCGCCGCCATCGCCCGCGGCATCAAGGCGGCCGATCCCGACCTCATCTTCGTCGCCAACGCCTGCTCGAAAATGGTCGAGGCTGGCCGCGCGGTCGGCCTGCGCGTCGCCGAGGAAGCCTACGTGGACCGCACCTACGACGACACCGGCGCGATGACCTCGCGGAGTGTCGGCGACGCCGCCATGATCCACGACGCTGACACCGCCATCCGCCAGGTGCTGTCCTTCATCGAACAGCAGGCCCTCATCTCCACGAGCGGCAAGCGCTTCCCCACGCGCCTCCACACTTTCTGCACGCACGGCGACGAAACCACCGGCACCGGCGTCGCTGGCGCCGTGCGTGCTGCCCTTGAAAAACAGGGCATTAAAGTCGTCCCGCTGACTGAAATGTCGTTCTGATTCCGTACCAAACCAGGAGAACCGCCATCGCCGCGCGAGCCGCAGTCCGCAGAGACTGGTCAACCAGGGCCGCCGTCATTTCACTTCTTCCGTCGGAGTCACTGCCATGAATGCCTATAACGCTCGCGGCCTGCTTGCCACAAGCATCGTCTTCTCCTGTACAGGGCTGGCCCACGCCCAGACCGCGGCCCCGGCCTTTCCCACCAAGACCATCCGCATGGTCGTTCCCTTCCCGCCCGGCGGCTTTTCCGACATCTTCGGCCGCATCATCGCCGGCAAATTCAATGAAACCTGGGGCCAGACCGTGGTCGTCGACAACCGGCCCGGCGCCGGCGGCAACATCGGCGCCGAGATCGTCGCCAGGGCCGCGCCGGACGGCTACACGCTGGTGATGGGCACCGTGGGCACGCATGCCATCAACCCCACGCTGTTCAGCAAGATGCCCTACGACGCGCTCAAGGACTTCGCGCCCGTCGCCTTCGTGGTCGAAGCCGAAGGCCTGCTCGTCGTGCATCCGTCCATCCCGGTCAAGACCGTGAAGGAACTGATCGCACTCGCCAAGGCCAAACCCGGCCAGCTGAGCTACGCCTCCGCCGGTGCCGGTACCACCAGCCACCTTGCCGCCGAAATCTTCAAGACGATGGCCGGCGTGGACATTCTGCACATCCCGTACAAGGGCAACGTCCCGGCGATCACGGATCTCCTCGGCGGCCAGACATCGATGCTTTTCGCGACGCTGCCCACCGTGCTGCCGCAGGTCAAGGCCGACAAGCTGCGCGGCATCGCCGTGCTCGGTTCGACACGTTCC
>CAZXNF010000624.1:0-2092 GCA_964641785.1 uncultured Streptomycetaceae bacterium
ATGCACAAGGTGGACGCCGAGATCCGCCGCATTCTGGACGAGCAGTACGCGCGGGCCTGCAAGGTGCTGGAAGAACATCGTGACAAGGTCGAGGCGATGACCGCGGCGCTGCTGGAGTGGGAAACCATCGATGCCGAGCAGATCGGCGACATCATGGCCGGCCGTCCGCCGCGTCCGCCGAAACCGGTGACGGTACAGCCGCCACCGCCGCCGAAAGACCCCGGTCCGCAGCCGACCGCGACGGCTGCGCCGGCGCGCGAAGCCTAGTTTCAAGATAGACGAGAGAAGATAGACGACAGACGAAAAACGCGGCTCCGGCCGCGTTTTCGCTTGAAACCTTCTCTCGCATTTCCTCTTTCGTCTTTCGGTTTTCCATGTCCGTTCTTCGCTGCGGAACATTTTCCTTCCCGCTGGACCGCCCGTTGATTATGGGCGTGGTCAACGTCACCCCCGACTCCTTTTCCGACGGCGGCCGCCTGGCGACCGCGCAGCAGGCCATCGACCACGCGCGCCGGTTGCACGACGAGGGCGCAGACCTGCTCGACATCGGCGGCGAGTCCACGCGGCCGGGTGCCGGTGAAGTGCCGCTGGATGAAGAGCGCCGCCGCGTATTGCCGGTCGTGGAGGCGCTCGCGCACGAAGGTTGGGCGGTGTCGGTGGACACGCAGAAGCCCGCGTTGATGCGGGACGCGGTGGCGGCGGGTGCTGTCCTGGTGAACGACGTCAACGCCTTCCGTGCGCAGGGTGCGCTCGAGGCAGTCGCCGCGACGGACGCCGCGGTCTGCGTGATGCACATGCAGGGAGCGCCCCGGACCATGCAGCAGGAACCACGCTACGCCGACGTGGTGGCCGATGTGCACGGCTTTCTCGCCGCGCGGGTGGAGGTGCTGCGGCTGGCCGGCGTCGCGTCCGATCGCATCGTGGTCGACCCCGGCTTCGGTTTCGGCAAGACGCAGGAACACAATCTCGACCTGTTGCGTCACCTCGGCCGGTTTCGCGATCTTGGCGTGGCGGTGCTCGCAGGGCTGTCGCGCAAGTCCATGCTCGGCCGGATCACCGGCCGCGAGGTCGGCGACCGCTTGCCCGCCAGCGTGGCGGCCGCGCTGATTGCGGTGCAGCACGGCGCGCACATCGTGCGCGTGCACGATGTGGCCGCAACGCGGGACGCACTGGCGGTGTGGACTTCGGTGATGGGTAATGGGTGATGAGTAATGGGTAAAATCATCCGCGCCGAGTCCTGAGCGGGCTTCGTCGCTCATTACCCATCACCCATTACTCATCACCCGATAACGATGGCCAGAAAATATTTCGGCACCGATGGCGTGCGCGGCCTGGTCGGCGTGTCGCCGATCACACCGGACTTCGTGATGCGGTTGGGCTATGCGGCCGGCAAGGTGCTGGCCCGGAGCCGGGGGAGGGGGCGTCCCGCGGTGCTCATCGGCAAGGACACGCGCGTTTCCGGCTACATGCTGGAAGCCGCGCTGGAAGCGGGCTTTGCGGCCGCCGGCGTGGACGTCATGCTGTCCGGCCCGATACCGACGCCGGCCGTGGCCTACCTGACGCGCGCGCTGCGGCTTTCCGCCGGCATCGTCATCAGTGCTTCGCACAACCCCTTCGAGGACAACGGCATCAAGTTCTTCGCGGGTGACGGCTACAAGCTGCCGGACGCGGTCGAGGCGGCGATCGAAGCGGAAGTCGACAAGCCCTTGCAGTGCAGCCCCTCGGCGAAGCTCGGCAAGGCGCGCCGCATTGAGGATGCCCGCGGCCGCTACATCGAGTTCTGCAAGAGCACGTTTCCGGCCGCGCTCGACCTCAAGGGCCTCAAGATCGTGGTCGACTGCGCGCACGGCGCCGGCTACCAGGTAGCGCCCCCGGTGCTGCACGAACTCGGTGCTGACGTGACGGCCATCGGCGCCGCGCCGGACGGCTTCAACATCAACAAGAACGTCGGTGCGACGCATCCCGAAGCGCTCGTCGCGGCGGTGGCCCGGCACCGCGCCGACCTCGGCATTGCGCTCGACGGCGATGCCGACCGTCTGCTGATGGTCGGGGCGGACGGCACGGTCTACGACGGCGACCAGCTGCTCTATGT
>CAZXNF010000625.1:0-2085 GCA_964641785.1 uncultured Streptomycetaceae bacterium
ACCATGCCTGATACCCCGCAAGCCGAATACGAAGTCATCGTCGAACGCGACGTCATGGTGGCGCTGCGCGACGGCGTCAAGCTCGCCACCGACATCTACCGCCCCGCGCGCAACGGCAAGGTGCTCGCGGAGAAGTTTCCCGTCCTCCTCGAACGCACGCCCTACGGCAAGACGCAGAACTCGCGTTCGGAGGTGGACGTCGGCATGACGGCGCCGCGGCCGCGCCCGGAAGTGGCGGCGTGGTTCGTGCAGCATGGTTACATCGTCGTCTATCAGGACTGTCGCGGCCGCTACGGTTCCGAGGGCGAGTTCGTGAAGTACCTGTCCGACGGCGAAGACGGCTTCGACACCGTCGCCTGGCTGGCCGCGCAGCCGTGGTGCAACGGCAAGGTGGCAACGATGGGCCTCTCGTACGCGGGCCACACACAGGGCTCGCTGGCCTGCCTCAACCCGCCCGCGCTCGCGGCCATGGTGATCGACTCCGGCGCCTTCTCCAACGCCTACCAGTCCGGCATCCGCAGCGGCGGCGCGCTGGAGATGAAGCAGGTGACCTGGGCCTTCAACCAGGCCAAGGAAAGCCCGCTCGCCAAGAAAGACCCGCTCGTCCGCGCAGCACTCGAAAAGGAAAACCTGCTCGACTGGTTTAAAAGCATGCCGTGGAAGCCCGGCCACTCGCCGGTGCGCTGGGTGCCGGAATACGAGGACTACCTGTTCGAGCAGTGGACGCACGGCGCCTTCGACGACTACTGGAAGCAGCTAGGCATCTACGCGGAAGGCTTCTACGAGCAGTTCTCCGACGTGCCGCAGATCCACATGTCGAGCTGGTACGACGCCTACATCCGCACCGCCACCGACAACTACGTCGCGCTGTCGAAGCTGAAGCGCGGGCCGGTGCGCCTTATCATGGGTCCGTGGACGCACGGCGACCGCAGCAAGAGCTGGTCCGGCGACGTGGACTTTGGCCCCGCGTCCACCATCGACAACAACCTCGCCGCGCACTGGCGCGAATACCGCCTGCGCTGGTTCGACCACTGGGTGAAGGGCGTCGCCAACGGCGTGGATAAAGAGCCCGCGGTCAGGCTCTTCCTCATGGGCGGCGGCTCGGAGCGGAAGAACAGCGCGGGCCGTATGGACCACGGCGGGCGCTGGATCGAGTCCAAAGACTGGCCGTTGCCCGGCACGCAGTTCACGCCCTACTACCTGCACGCGGACGGCAAGCTCGACCCCGCCAAGCCAAAGGCGAAGGACGCCTCCATCGCCTACGACTACGACCCCGCCAACCCGGTGCCGACGATGGGTGGGCCGCTGACCTCAGGCGCCCCCGTGTTCGACGGCGGCGCCTTCGACCAGCGCGAGCACGAACGCTTCTTCGGTTGCCGCATGCCCGGCATGCCGCTCGCCGCGCGGCCCGACGTGCTGGTGTTCGAGACGCCGCCGCTGGAACAGGACGTCGCGGTCATCGGCCCCATCACGGTCAAGCTATACGTCTCGTCGAACTGCCCCGACACCGACTTCACCGCCAAGCTGATCGACGTGCACCCGCCCAACGCGGATTACCCGCAGGGCTACGCCATGAACCTGTGCGACGGCATCCTGCGCTGCCGCTACCGCAAGTCCTGGGAAAAGCCGGAGCCGATGCAGGACGGCGAGGTGTATGAAATCACCATCGAGCCCTTCGCCACCTGCAACCTGTTCAAGGCCGGGCACCGCATCCGGCTGGACGTGTCCTCATCGAACTTTCCGCGCTATGACGTCAATCCGAATACCTACGAGCCGGAAGGGCGCGCGATCCGGCGGCAGGTGGCGGTGAATATGGTTTATCTGGATGAGAAGCGGGCGTCGTGTGTGGTGTTGCCGGTGGCAGTTGCCGCGATATAGCTTGGTTCATCCGGGATATCAAATGAAGCACACAAAAGCTATGGCCGTTAATCAATCATGAGTGACAACGTACTTTCTTACCTAACAATGTGTCAGCGTGAAGGCGCAAGCCTTCAGGCAGGTATGAATTTCGGTCTCGGAGGTAACCACTCCGTGATTCTGATGTCAGTTCGACCGAATGCACCTTATCGAGACCGGCTAGAGGAT
>CAZXNF010000626.1:0-2084 GCA_964641785.1 uncultured Streptomycetaceae bacterium
AAGCAGACGAAAGGCAGCTTCTGTGCGAGGCAGACCTGCATGCCGCTCACGAAGCGCTCGCCGACCACCGAACCCATCGAACCGCCAAGGAAGCGGAATTCAAAGGCCGCCACCACCAGGGGTACGTGCTTCACCGCGCCCTGCATGACGACCAGCGCGTCTTCCTCTTCGGTCTCCTTGCGCGCTTCGACGATGCGGTCGATGTAGCGCCGGCTGTCTTTGAACTTGAGGGTGTCCACCGGCAGCACCTCGGCGCCGATCTCGAAACGGCCCTCGGGATCGAGGAGCTGGTCCAGGCGGTCCCGCGCGCTGATGCGGTTGTGGAATGCGCACTTCGGACAGACGCTGCGGTTGTTTTCGAGGTCGGTGCGGTAGAGCACCGCTTCGCAGGACTCACACTTGACCCACAGGCCCTCCGGCACCGCCTTTCTGGGCGAACCGTCCGCGCGCTTGATACGCGGCGGCAACAGTTTCTGGAGCCAGCTCATTGCGAAAGTCTCCCGGCGACCGTCAGCGATCAGCGCGCATCCAGCGCGCTGCGAATATCTTTGAGCAAACGTCCGAGCTTGTCCAGCACCTGCTCACGCGGACTGGCCTCGATCTCCTGCACGAGACGGCTGCCGATGACGACCGCATCGGCCACATCCGCCACCGCGCGCGCGGTGGCGCCGTCGCGGATGCCAAAACCGACGGCGACCGGAATTTTGGCGTGGCAGCCAATGCGCTGGACGGCCGCTGCCACCTCGCCGACATCGATATTGCTCGCGCCGGTCACCCCGCGCAGCGACACGTAATACAGATAGCCGCGGCCCAGACGCGCCACGATCTGCACGCGGGCGTCCGTGGTCGTCGGCGACAGCAGGAAGATCATGTCCAGACCGCGCGCGTCCAGCACGGCAACCAGCGTCTGCGCCTCCTCCGGCGGGTAATCGACCACCAGCACCCCGTCCACGCCGGCGGCGTGTGCGCGGTCGGCGAAGACCTCGACGCCCATGGCCTCGATCGGATTCGCGTAGCCCATCAGCACGACCGGCGTCACCGCATCGGTCTTGCGGAACTCGGCCACGAAACCCAGCACGTCCTTGAGCCCCACCCCCTGCGCGAGTGCGCGCTCGCTCGAGCGCTGGATCACCGGGCCGTCCGCCATCGGGTCAGAAAACGGCACGCCGAGTTCGAGGATATCGGCCCCGGCCTTCACCAGCGTATGCATCAGCGGAACGGCGAGCGCGGGCGCGGGATCCCCGGCTGTGACAAAGGGAATCAGCGCCTTGCGGCCCTGCTGCTTCAGACGGTCGAAGGTAGCGGCGATACGGGACATGATTGGCGGGGATGAAGGATGAGGGATGAAAGTTAAACCTGAACCTTGGGAAGGGTTATGCCCTCATCCCGCATCCTTCCGCCCTCATCCTTAAAAGTCGAGGCCGGATTTTTCGGCCACGGTATGCATATCCTTGTCGCCGCGGCCGGACAGGTTGACGAGTAGCACCTGGTCTTTCGGCAGCTTCGGTGCAATCTTCGCGGCATAGGCGAGCGCATGGCTCGACTCCAGCGCAGGGATGATGCCCTCCATCTGGCACAGGTCGTGGAAGGCCTGCAATGCCTCGTCATCCGTGATGGACACGTATTCCGCACGGCCGCTGTCCTTCAGCCAGGCGTGTTCGGGACCGACGCCCGGGTAATCGAGCCCCGCCGAGATGGAATGCGTCTCGATGATCTGCCCGTCTTCGTTCTGCATCAGATAGGTGCGGTTGCCGTGCAGCACCCCGGGCCGTCCCGCACAGAGCGCCGCGGAATGTTTCCCGGTCTCCAGACCATGACCTGCAGCCTCAACGCCGATCAGCCGCACCTTCTCGTGGCCGATGTACGGGTAAAAAATGCCCATCGCGTTGGAGCCGCCGCCCACGCACGCCAGCACCGCGTCCGGCTGGCGACCGATCATCTCGGGCATCTGCCACTTGCACTCCTCGCCAATGACCGACTGGAAGTCACGCACCATCATCGGATAGGGGTGCGGGCCGGCCACGGTCCCGATGATGTAGAAGGTGTTGCTGACATTCGTCACCCAGTCGCGCATGGCCTCGTTC
>CAZXNF010000627.1:0-2083 GCA_964641785.1 uncultured Streptomycetaceae bacterium
CGTCGGGCCAGGCGACTGTCCGTTGTAGCCCCAGAGGTGCGCCTTGAAGCCGGGTGCCATCTCGCGCACGACCGGCTCGGCCACGAGATGGAACTCCTTGACGCCGCCGTTCATGCGCCATGGCAGCGTCCAGCCGTTCAAAGTGACGACCGGGTTGTAGGGCCGCCCGTTCTTCGGTGCGAGCGGCGGCTGGGTGTCGGGCTTGTCCTGCGTCACCACCTCGGGCAGCGCGGCCAATGCGGCCTTGCTGACGGCGGTGGCCGCGGCGACCGCGCCGGCGGACTGGAAGAAACGTCGTCGATTCATCATCAGGGTATCCATAATCAGTGGCCCGCGGCGGCCTGCACCGGCGAAAGGGCGGGCGCGGGTGCGCCGCCGGGCGTGGGGCGCCCGATCAGCGCCATGTCGAGATCGGCGCGCGCCAACCAATAGTCACGCAGGGCATCGAGGTAGCTGTTGACGCTGGCGATCTGCGCGCGGGCATCCGCCAGCAGCTCGAAGGTGCCGATCAGCATGCCGTTGTAACGGAGCAGGTTTTCGTCGGAGATGCGTTTCCTGAGCGGCACGATTTCGTCGCGGTAATGCTTTGCGATGTCGTAGCTCGCGCGATAGCCCTGATAGGTTTCGCGCACTTCGGAGCGCGCGTTGATCGCGGTCTCCGCGGCGCGGTTAACGGCCTGCAGGTAGATCGCCTCGGCTCTCGCCACGCGGGCGGTGCCCCAGTCAAACAGCGGAATCTCGAAGCCCACCTCGAAACCGTTTTTCCACGGATCGGAACTCGACCCTTCCCGCACCCGTCCCGGGCCCAGCTCCAGCACGTTGATGAAGCGCGTGGCCTTCGTCAGGCCGAGGTTCTTCGCCAGCGCTTCGGTCTCGAGCCGCACAGCCTGCAGGTCCAGACGCTGCTCCATCGCCAGTTGCTCGATGTTCGGCAGATCGTCCGCGGCCTTGGGCAGGTCGGGCAGGCGCTCCGGCAGCCGGTAGCGCACCTGCTCGCCCCATAACCCGAGCAGCCGCGTCAGGCGTTCGCGTGCCGTGATCGCCGCCTGCTCCGCGCGCGCCAGGTTCAGCGCGGCATCGGCGTAGAAGCCCTGTTCGCGGTTGCGCTGGAGACGGTTCCAGTTGCCGGTCGCCTCCATGCGTCGCGCGAGCTCGGCGCCGGTATCGGCCACGGTGCGCACCTGCCGTGCATAGCGCACGGATTCCTCCGCGGCCACCGCCAGAGTCCACGCCTTACGGGTGTCCGCTGCGAGTCGCAGCACGTCCATCGCCGCCTCGCGCTGCGCGCGCTCGAAACGGCGCTGGCCGACTTCCTGCGCGAGCGGGAGCGTGATCAACGCGAAGATGTTCATCGTCAGCGTCTGCTCGATCTTGTACTCACCGTTGTTGCGCGCCCAGAACATCTGGAAGCGCGGATTGGGCAGCCGCCCCGCCTGCACGAGGTCGACCTCGGAGAGCCCGAGTTCCTGGAACGCGGCCTGCAGGCCCCGGTTGTTGTAAAGCGCGATCTGCACCGCGTCGTCCGCCGACAGCGGCTTGGCGAGCAGCCCGTCGACCTGCCTGGCGAGCACGTCGCGGTCCGCATCGCTACGCACCCACTTCACGTCCTTGCCGATGCGCTGGCGGGTGGTGTCCTCGACGCTGGTAAAACCGCCGTCCTTGCTGAAGGACGCGCAGCCGGCCAGCGCCAGCATCGAGAGCACAGCGACCGCGAGCCGCGGCCGCGAGCCTGGAACAAATCTGATGTCCATGTCCGTTCCTTTCAATGTTTGCCGTGGGCCGGCGCACCGGTCGCCGGGACCTCGGCCTCGCGGGCGTACTCGCGCCAGCCGCCGGCGCGGCCGACCGCATCGTTGGCCTCGCGCCAGTTGCCGACCGGCTGGTCGGTGTACGGCTGGTAACCCTCGAATACCGGGCGATACGCCACTGCCGGCGCCGCCGCGGCCGCGCTGGCCGGATCCGGCCCCGCTGGTGCGGGCGGGACGGACGTACACCCGGCCGTAAAGGCGATGGCCAATGCGACAACCCACTTATTCATTCGATTCATGCGCTTCTCCAAACCCGATGACATTCGATGATCCGC
>CAZXNF010000628.1:0-2053 GCA_964641785.1 uncultured Streptomycetaceae bacterium
ACGCACTCGGGCTTTCAGTCCGTCTCGCAGACCCTGCGCATGGTTGGGCGCAACTACGGCCTGTCCGGCCCCCGCTATGTGCTGCACATCCTGATGCCGGCCGCGTTTCCCTCCATCCTGACGGGAATGAAGATCGGCTGGGCCTTCGCGTGGCGCACCCTGATCGCCGCCGAACTCGTCTTCGGGGTGTCCTCGGGCTCCGGCGGGCTCGGCTGGTTCATCTATGAAAACAAGAACCAGCTCGACATCCCGAACGTGTTCGCCGGGCTGTTCTCCGTGATCCTCATCGGCCTGCTGGTAGACGGCATCTTCCGCAACGTCGAGCGCCGCACCGTGCGCCGCTGGGGCATGCAGAGCTGAGCCCGCGCAACCACATCACACAGGACAACCGGTGGATACTGACCGCTACACTGACTGGATAGGCCGTCAGGAGAGCCGTGCCGATGTCGCCTCGGCCTGGCCGGTGGCGGCCATGACCGCCACGCTCGGCCGCGACGACCCGCCGCCGCGCGCCGGCGACCCGCTGCCGCACGGCTGGCACTGGCTCTACTTCCTCGACATCGCGCCCGCCGGCGAACTCGGCGAGGACGGCCATCCGCACCGCGGCGGCTTCCTGCCGCCGGTCGCGCTGCCGCGCCGCATGTGGGCCGGCGGCCGTATCGAGTTTCTGGCCCCGCTGCGCATCGCCGATGCGGTGCGGCGCGTATCGACGATCTGCAAGGTCGAAACCAAGTCCGGGAAAAGCGGCAACCTCGTTTTCGTGACGGTCGAGCACCAGGTGTTTGCCAACGACGTGCTCGCGGTGCGCGAGGAACACGACATCGTCTACCGCGACGCGCCCAAAACGGGCGCACCCCCGCCACCCCCGGCACCCGCTGAGCAAGCCGCGGCGACACCCGCTTGGCAACGCGAACTGACGCCCGACCCGGTGCTGCTGTTCCGCTTTTCCGCACTGACCTTCAACGGCCACCGCATCCATTACGACATCGACTACTGCCGCGACGTCGAGGGCTACCCAGGCCTGATCGTCCACGGCCCGCTGCAGACGCTGCTGCTGCTTGACCTGTGCCGGCGGCATTCGGCACGGCAGGTCCGGCGGCTCGAGTACCGGGCGCAAAGCCCCGTGTTCCACGGCCACCCGCTCGCCGTGTGCGGAGAACCCGCGGCGGACGGCGCATCAGCCCGCGTCTGGACCGCCGCCGGCAGCCGCGTTGCGATGCAGGGCACCGCCACGTTCTAGGGAAACACAGGGCAACGGCCCGCTGGTACTCCCCTCCTTCGCAAGGTGGGGTGACCCGCAGGGCCGGGGTGGTCAAGCGCAGAGCGCACCCCTTTACCTCCCCGTCGCTTCCCGCCACCCCTGCTCGGTGAGGCGGGGAGTGATTTTGACGCGCAGTAAGTCACGCGCGAAGCCTGTAACTCGTTGAGCGGACGGCGAAACGGGGCTATAGTCCCGCGCATGGCCGATCCCGCTCCGAAAGTTTCCGCCGTACCGGCGCCCGCGCCGGTCGCAGCTTCCCCCAAGCCCGCGCTCGCCGCCACGCTCAGCCCGTCGCAAGTGGCCGCCGGTGCCGGCGACGGCAAAGACCGCCTGCTCTCCCTCGAAGGCATCCTAGCCGACCTCGTGGCCGACGGCCTGGTCGCCAAGGACGTTGCCGACAAGCTCGCCGCCGACCGGCGCTTCGCCAGCAACAAGCTGCACCCGCTAATAGTCATCGCGGAGCAGAAGTGGAAGGACCCCAAGAACCCGCGCAAGACCCTGCTGGTCGACCCGCTCACCGAGTGGCTCGCCGGCAAGGTGAACATGGAATACGCGCACGTCGACCCCTTCAAGGTCGACTTCGCGGCGGTGACCAAGGTCATGTCGTCCGCCTACGCGTCGCGCTACAAAATCCTCCCCATCGGCGTCACCGCCGGCACCGCCACCATCGCGACCTGCGAGCCCTTCGTGCGCGAATGGGAAGCACAGCTCAAACAGATGCTGCGCCTCGACATCAAGCGCGTCATCGCCAACCCCGAGGACATAGACACTTACGTCGTCGAGTTCTACAAC
>CAZXNF010000629.1:0-2047 GCA_964641785.1 uncultured Streptomycetaceae bacterium
AGCGCGGGGCCCGCGCTCTGGCAACTGGCGAGAACGACGCCGGCGAGCAGCGCGAACACAGTGTTGCGCACGGCCGCATGGGCCGCAGGTTGGCGTTGCATGAAATCTCCCTCTGGTGTGGTTGGGAACCGTCGTCCACGGGCCGTGGATCTTGTTTTGCCAGCTTAACCAAGCGCCCTGCGGGGGGCAAGGCGGAGGTCATGCAGTGCCGATGGTTTCGAGTTCCGCGTGCACCTCAAGCCATCGGCCCTCCGTCGTTTCGAGGGCACGCACGACTTCCGCTTGCTTCCAGTTCAGGTCGGCCAAGCGGGCGGCGTCGAGCAACGCGTAGAACGCCGGGTCGGCAAGCTGCGCGTCCAGCGTGCGCTTTTCTTCCTGCAGCGTGGCGAGCTTCTTGTCCAGGCGCTCGGCCTCCTTGGCCAGCGGCCGGCGCTTCACCAGCAGCGCCTCGCGCTCCGCCTTGCTGCTCGTCCGCGCTTCCACGCGCTCCGCCTTGGCCGCCACCTGCTTGGGTTCGGGGGGCGCTTCCGCCCGCACGTTGCGACGCCCGTCCAGCCAGCGCACGTAGTCGTCGAGGTCGCCGTCGAACTCCTCCACTTTGCCGTCGGCTACCAGCAGGAAGCCGTCGCACACGGTCCGCAGCAGCGCGCGGTCGTGCGATACCAGCACGAGGCTGCCTTCGTATTCCGCCAGCGCCGTAGTCAGCGCGTGGCGCATTTCGAGGTCGAGGTGGTTGGTCGGCTCGTCGAGCAGCAGCAGATTCGGCCGCCGCCGCACCATCAGCGCGAGCGCCAGGCGCGACTTCTCACCCCCGGACAGGGGTGCGACCGGCGTGTCCGCGGACTTGCCGCCGAAATCGAAGCCACCGAGATAGTCCCGCAGGTCCTGCTCGCGCGTGCGCGGCTCGGCGTGTTGCAGATGCCAGAGCGGCGACTCGTCGGGCCGTAACTGCTCCAGCTGGTGCTGGGCGAAGTAGCCAATGGCGAGTCCCTTGCCTTCCGTGCGGTGCCCCGCCAGCGGCTGCAGTTCACCCGACAGCAGCTTCACCAGCGTGGACGTGCCGGCGCCGTTCGGCCCCAGCAGGCCCAGCCGCGCGCCGGGCCGCAGCGACAGCTTGATACCCGACAGGATGCGTTCGGTGCCGTAGCCGCCGTCTACGTCGTCCAGCACCAGCAGCGGATCGGGCGCCCGCGCGGGGGTCGGGATATGAAAATCGAAGGGCGAATCCACGTGCGCGGCGGAAATCCGCTCCATACGGTCGAGCGCCTTGATCCGGCTCTGCGCCTGGCGTGCCTTGCTGGCCTTGGCGCGGAAACGCGCGATGAAGCTTTCGAGGTGCGCGACGGTGCGCTGCTGCTTCTCGAACATGGCCTGCTGCACGGCCAACTGCTCGGCGCGCTGCGTCTCGAAATCGGAGTAATTGCCCTTGTGCAGGTTGATCTTGCCGCCGGCGACGTTCAGCACGTGCGTCACGCAGCCGTCGAGGAAGTCGCGGTCGTGCGAGACCAGCATCAGCGTGCCGCGGTAGGACGCCAGCCACTTCTCCAGCCACAGCACGGCTTCGAGGTCGAGGTGATTGGTCGGCTCGTCGAGCAGCATCATGTCCGCGCGGCTGACCAGCGCCTGGGCAAGATTCAGCCGCATGCGCCAGCCGCCGGAGAAGGCGGCGACCGGCCGTTCGAGGTCGGCTTCGGCGAAGCCCAATCCCGCCAGTAGCGCCGCGGCCCGCGCGCGCGCGCCGTAGCCGTCGATCTCGCCCAGATGCCCGTGCAGTTCCGCCAGCCGGTGGCCGTCGTGGTCCGCGTCCGAGGCCTGCTCGAGTTCCGTCAGCTCGCGCTCGATCGCACGCAGTTCGGTATCGCCGTCGAGCACGTAATCGATGGCGGCGGCGTCCAGCGCCGGCGTTTCCTGCGACACCGACGCGATGCGCCAGCCCACCGGGACTTCGCAGTCGCCGCGGTCGGCGTGGAGTTCGCCGCGCAGCAGGGCGAACAGGCTCGACTTGCCGCTGCCGTTGGCGCCGACCACGCCCACCCGCCAGCCGGCG
>CAZXNF010000630.1:0-1310 GCA_964641785.1 uncultured Streptomycetaceae bacterium
CTCCAGAAAGCGGTGCGGGTCGCGCTCGAGGTAGTAGCGGTCCTTGAAAGTGCCGGGCTCGCCCTCGTCGATGTTGACCGCCATCAGGCGCGGACCCGGTTCCTTGCGCACCAGGCGCCACTTGCGGCCCGTCGGGAAACCCGCGCCGCCGAGACCGCGCAGCCCGGAGTCCTCCATCGTCTTGGTGACCGCGTCCGCATCGCGCTGTCCGGCGAGGCAATCCGCAGCAAGCCGGTAGCCGCCACCCGCGCGGTAGTCCCGGTAATTCATGGCACGGCCCACCGGGCACCGGGTCTGCTTGCCCGCCACCGCCAGCGCCACTTTCTCCGCGGTCGCTTCAGCAATCGGATTCTGGTGCACCACCACCACCGGCGCCTGCTCGCAGCGCCCGACGCAGGGCGCCGGGATCACGCGCACGTCGGCGCCGAGCGTCGTCTTCAGCCGCGCCAGCAGCGCCTCGCTGCCGGCCATCGCGCAGGCGAGCGAATCGCACACACGTACCGTCAGCGCCGGCGGCGCGGCTTCGCCTTCCTTCACGATGTCGAAGTGGTGATAGAAAGTGGCGACTTCGTACACCTCGGCCTGCGCGAGCTTCATCTCGTGCGCGAGCGCCGCGAGGTGCATGGCCGAGAGATGGCCGTAGTGGTCCTGCAGCTTGTGCAGGTGTTCAATCAGCAGGTCGCGGCGGCGCGGCGCGTCCTTGAGTAGCGCGCGCACATCCTCCAGCGCCTGCGCATCGACCGGACGGCCCTTGGCTTGCCCGCGGCGGCCCATGCCATCGCCCCGCCCACCCCCTGCTGGTTTGATCCCGCCGTCCACGCCTTCTCCTAGTTCAGTGCGGCCCGCAGGCGCCGCCGGATTACTTCTTCCACACCGATTTCAGCAGCTTGCCCATCTCGGCCGGATTTCTGGTCGTGCGGATGCCGCAGGCCTCCATCACGGAAAGCTTCTCGTCCGCGGTACCCTTGCCGCCGGAAATGATCGCCCCGGCGTGGCCCATGCGCTTGCCAGGCGGCGCGGTAACGCCGGCGATGAAGCCCACCACCGGCTTCTTCATGTGCGCCTTGACCCAGCGCGCAGCAGTCTCTTCATCGTCACCGCCGATCTCGCCGACCATGATCACCGCTTCGGTCTGCGGATCGTCGTTGAACAGCTTCAGCACGTCGATGTGCTTCAGGCCGTTGACCGGATCGCCACCGATGCCGACGCAGGACGACTGGCCGATGCCCAGCGCCATCAGCTGGCCGACCGCTTCGTACGTCAGCGTGCCCGAGCGCGACACCACGCCGATCGGGCCTTTTTTATGGATG
>CAZXNF010000630.1:1320-2044 GCA_964641785.1 uncultured Streptomycetaceae bacterium
TGTGGCCGGGCATGATACCGATCTTGATCTCGTCCGGCGTGATGACGCCCGGACAGTTGGGGCCGATCAGCCGCGCGCGCTTGCCCAGCATCTTGTACTTGGTCTGGACCATGTCGCGCACCGGGATGCCCTCGGTGATGCAGATCACGAGGTCCAGGTCTGCTTCCACCGCCTCGTCGATGGCGGCGGCGGCGAACGGCGGCGGCACGTAGATGACCGACACGGTGGCGCCGGTCTGTTCCTTGGCTTCCTTTACCGTGGCAAAAATCGGGATGCCCTCGTAGGACTCACCCGGCTTGCGGGGATTCACCCCCGCCACGTAGCAGTTGGCCCCGTTCGCATACAGCTTGCCCGTCTTGGTGTGGAACTGGCCTGTCTTGCCGGTGATGCCCTGCGTCATCACGCGCGTGTGCTTGTCGATGAGGATGCTCATTTCGCTTTCCTTTTCGCCGCCTTGCGCGCGGGACGCTTTTTCCCGGGTCTCGCCTTGACTGCCGGCTTGCGCGATTTTGTCTTGGGCATCGACTTTTTCCCGGCGGCCTTGGCGGCGGGCCGGGCTTTTTTGGCTTTGGCGCCGGTTTTAGGCTTGGTCTTCGCTTTGGGCTTGGCTTTGGGCTGCGCCTTGACCGCCGCGGTCTTGGGTTTGGCGGCGCCGGCCTTGCCGCCTTTCACCGCGGCGACCACGCGCTCGGCCGCCTGCGCCATGTTGTCGGCGGTGATGATC
>CAZXNF010000631.1:0-2043 GCA_964641785.1 uncultured Streptomycetaceae bacterium
GCCACCGGCGAACCGAGCCCGCCGGCGCCGATGACGAGCGCTTTCGCCGCCAGCAGGCGTGCCTGGCCTTCGACGCCGATCTCGTCGAGCAGGATATGGCGGCTGTAGCGGAGCAGCTGGTCGTCGTTCATGCGTCGGCCGGATAAAGCAAAACGCCCGGCGGACCGGGCGTTTCGGGAAAGCAGGGTTGCGTTGCCTAGTTCGAGGCCCGGACGCTGACGCCACGGCTCTTGAGGAACGAGACGGCCTGGTTCAGCTCGTAGTCGTTCTTCGACACCACTTCGCCGGGTTCGGGCCGCGCGGCCTTTTCATCGACCTCTTTCGGCCGCGGGGCCGGAATGAAGCCGTAGGTGTTGACCGTCGGTGCAGCAGCCTTGGGCTCGGGTTTGGCGTTTTCGCCCGTCAGGTGCTTGCTCAAGTCGGCCTCGCGCAGATTGAGGCTGGCCTCGCGACGCGCCGCAGAGTCTTCCAGCGCAATGTCCGGCACGATGCCCTTGGCCTGAATCGAATGGCCGGACGGCGTGAAGTAACGCGCGGTCGTCAGCTTGATCGCGGTGTTGTTGCCGAGCGGCAGGATGGTCTGCACCGAGCCTTTGCCGAAGGTTTGCTGGCCCATGACGACCGCGCGCTTGTAGTCCTGCAGTGCGCCGGCGACGATCTCGGAGGCCGACGCCGAGCCGCCGTTGACGAGCACCACCATCGGCACCGTCTTGATTTCCGGCGGCAGCTTGGCGATGTAGTCTTCGCGCCCGCGGCCGCGCAGGTAGTACTCGGGGCTCGCGTTCAGCTTGAGCTTGGCGTCTTCCGCCCGCCCGTCGGTGTAGACCACCAGCGCGTCCTTGGGCAGGAAGGCCGCGGAGACGGCGACGGCGCCGTTCAGCAGACCGCCCGGATCGTTGCGCAGATCAAGCACGATGCCTTTCATCGGCGCGCCGTTGGCTTTGAACATCGTGGTGATGGCCTGGGCCAGCGTCTCGCCCGTGTGTTCCTGGAACTGGGACACGCGGAAGTAGCCGATGCCCGGCTCCAGCAGCTTGGACTTCACGCTCTGGATCTTGATGACGGCGCGCGTCAGCGTGACCACCAGCGGCTTGGTCTCGCCCTTGCGCAGGATCGTCAGCGTGATGTTGGTGTTGGGTTTGCCGCGCATGCGCTTGACCGCATCGTTCAGCGTCAGGCCCTTGACCGAAGTTTCGTCGAGCTTGACGATGAGGTCGCCGGTCTTGATGCCGGCGCGCGACGCGGGCGAGTCGTCGATGGGCGACACGACCTTCACCAGCCCGTCTTCCATGCCGACCTCGATGCCCAGACCGCCGAACTCGCCTTGCGTGCCGACCTGCATTTCGCGGAAGGCGTCCTGGTCGAGGTAGGCCGAGTGCGGGTCGAGGCCCGACAGCATGCCGTTGATGGCTTCGGTGATCAGTTTCTTGTCGGACACGGTTTCGACGTAGTCCGCCTTGATGCGACCGAACACCTCGCTGAAGGCGCGCAGCTCTTCCACCGGCAGGGGCGAAGGCGTGGCGTCGCGTTGCGCGATGGCCGAGTAATTAAGCGAGATCGTCACGCCGAGCACCACGCCCAGCGCGATCAGGCCGAAACGATTCAGTTTGCTGCGCATATCTGGCTCCACGTTGCTACGCACCACCGATAAAAAAACCGCCGAAGCGGAGGATTGATTTCCGGCTTCAAGCCGAGGGGCCACACTGGACGCACCGGCTTAGGTCAGACTTAAAACAAAAACAAATAAAACAAACCAGCCACGCACCGATACCGATACCCGATACAGAGATACGAAAGGACCGGTCAGTTCAGATTCACCCAGCCCAGAGGGTCGAAAGGCTTGCCCTGGTAACGCAGTTCAAAGTATAGCCCCGATTCCACCCCGCCACCCGTCGCGCCGACGGTCGCCACCGGCTCGCCGGCCCGGGTGGCGTCGCCCGCCCGCTTGTATAAAGCCTCGTTATTGCCGTAGAGGCTCATGTAACCGCCACCGTGGTCGATGATGAGGAGATTGCCGAAGCCGCGCAGCCAGTCGGCGTAGAC
>CAZXNF010000632.1:0-2042 GCA_964641785.1 uncultured Streptomycetaceae bacterium
GCGGTAGCGCTCGGGGTTTTCCGACAGCAGCTTGGCGGTGACCAGGCTGCCGTCTGGCTGGCGCGCGACGACGTCGGTGAAGGTGCCGCCGCGGTCGATCCAGAACTCCCAGCGCGGAGCGTTCATGCCACGCGTCCTTCAGTGACGCCGATATCGTGGCGCACGGTGACCGCGGCGGCGAGCGCGGCCGTCAGCCCCCGCGCCACGTCCGCCGCCGCCATGGACGGCATGCCGGGGTGCGCGGCGGCCTGCGCGGGCAGGCAGGGGATATGGATGAAGCCGGCGTGCAGCCCGTGGAAGCGCGTTGCGGCGAGGTGCATCAGCCCGTAAAACACGTGGTTACAGACGTAGGTTCCGGCGGAATTGGAGATCGCTGCCGGCACGCCTTCCGCGCGGATGGCGGCGACCATCGCCTTGATGGGGAGCGTCGAGAAGTAGGCCGCGGGTGCGCCGGCGATCACCGGCGTTTCGATCGGCTGGCCGCCCGCGTTGTCCGCGAGGCGCGCGTCGTTCACGTTGATCGCGATGCGTTCGACGCACAGTTCGGTCCGTCCGCCGGCCTCGCCCACGCAGATTACGTGTGTGGGCGCTGCGCGGGCGATGAGCGCGGCGAGCTGCTCGCGGGCGCGGTCGAACACCGTGGGCAGGGTCTCGCGCAAGACCGCGACGCCGGCGATGCGGTCGGGCAGGGCGCGCACGGCGGCAAGCGAGGCGTTGAGAGTGTCGCCGCCGAACGGTTCGAAGCCCGTGACGAGGATCTTCGTGCGCGATCCTGGTGCGGCCCGCCCGTCCGCGGGCATCACAGCGAGGCGGCGGCGCGGGCCGCGTATTCGGGGTGCGCGAGCGGGGGATGCATGGCGAGGGGGCGGAAACTTGCGCCTGGGCGGGTAAGCAGGGAAGATGCTGAACGACTGCACAGCTATTCTATGTGGGCAATAGACCCCGCGCCAGCAAGCCCCCGTTGATGCGACGGTGGCGTGTCCGGCGCCGGAGCCGATAAGATTTGCCCCGGGTTTTTTTTCAGGGAGAGTCACCATGCGAGTGTTCAATACCGTTCTGGCGGGCATCGTTGCCGCCTGCCTGCCGCTCGTCGCGCTGGCGCAGACCAAGTGGGACATGCCCACGCCGTACAGCGACAACGAGTTCCACACGCTCAACGTCAAGCGCTTCGCCCAGGAGGTGAAGGCGCTGACCAACGGCCAGCTCGACATCGTCGTGCATCCGAACGGGTCGCTGATCAAGCACCCGGACATGCTGCGCGCCGTATCCACCGGGCAGGTCAACATCGCCGAATTCCTGCTCGGCCAGTTCGGCAACGAGGAACAGGTGTTCGCCGCCGACAATCTGCCCTTCGTGGCCGCCGGCTGGGACAACGCCTGGAAGTTCTACACGGCGCAGAAGCCGCTGCTCGAGAAGAAGATGGCCGGGCGCGGGCTCAAGCTGCTGTTCTCGGTGGCGTGGCCGGGGCAGGGCATCTATACGAAGAACCCGCTCAAATCGGTCGACGATCTGAAGGGCACCAAGTTCCGTACCTACAGCCCGCAGACCGCGCGGCTCGCCGAACTGCTGGGCGCCAGCCCGACGGTGATCCAGGTGCCCGAAGTGCCGCAGGCCTTTGCCACCGGCACCATCAGCGCCATGATCACGTCCTCCGCGACGGGCACCTCGACCAAATCGTGGGAGTTCGTGAAGAACTATTACGTGGTCAATGCCTTCCACCCGAAGAACGCCGTGGTGGTAAACGCACGGGCCTTCGAGCGCCTGCCGGATCCGGTGAAGAAGGCGGTTCTCGAAGCAGCCGCGGACGCCGAGAAGCGGGGCTGGGAGTTCGCCAAACAGCGCGAGCAGGCCGCCAACAAGGAGCTGGCGGCCAACGGCATGACGCTGCACCAGCCGGATGCCGCCATGAAAGCGGCCTACGCCAAGGTGGGTGAAACCATGCTGGCGGAGTGGCTGAAGGCCTCCGGCGCCGACGGCGAGGCGATCATCAAGGCCTACCGCAAGTAACTTCCCTTGCCCCCTCCCCAACCCTCCCACGCGCT
>CAZXNF010000633.1:0-2039 GCA_964641785.1 uncultured Streptomycetaceae bacterium
GGCGTGAAGTAGCCGACGAAGGTGAAGCCCGTCCACAGCGCGAGCGCGATCCACACCGCGTGCTTCAACGCCTTCTTGCCGAACTTGCGCGCGGTGACGCCCTGGCCGTCGAGCTTCATGCGCGCCAGACGGTCGCCCTCGATCACGCGCTCGATCCACAGGAAGATCTCGGTATACACGGTCTGCGGGCAGGCATAGCCGCACCACAGGCGCCCGGCCACGGCGGTGAACAGGAACAGCGAAAACGCGGAGATGATGAGCAGGCCGGTGAGGAAGATGAAGTCCTGCGGCCATAACACCAGACCGAAGACGTAGAACTTGCGCGACGCGAGGTCGAACAGCACGGCCTGCCGGTCGTTCCACTGCAGCCACGCCGTGCCGTAGAACGCGAGCTGCGTCAGGATCACCAGCGTCCAGCGCCAGCGCGCGAACCACCCGCGCACGGCGCGCGGATAGATCTTGCGCCGGACCTCGTAGAGGGACTGCTCCTGCTCAGGCGCGCCGGCCACCACTGCAAGCTGCGGCGGGGGCGGAACAGCGTTCATTTCTGGGGCGGACTCGCGGCGGCAGCAGAGGCCGGTGCCCCGGTATTGGACAGGCTCCACACGTAGGCAGCGAGCAGGTGAACCTTGTCCGCGCCCAGGAACTCCTTGAACGCCGGCATCTGGCCCATGCGCCCGTTGGTGATGGCCTCGATGACGGACGCCTCGGTGCCGCGATACAGCCAGATGTCATCGGTCAGGTTGGGCGCGCCGATGGCCTGGTTGCCCTTGCCGTTCGCGCCATGGCAGGCCGCGCACACCGCCTCGAACTTGGGCTTGCCGAGGGCCACCCGCACACCATCGGTCGCGTGCCCCGACAGCGACAGCACGTACTGCGCGACGTTGCGCATCGCTTCCGCGTCGCCCACGGCCGCGCCGAGCGGCGGCATGACGCCGTTGCGCCCCTCAAGGAGCGTGGTCCGGATGGCGTCCGGCGAACCGCCGTAGAGCCAGTCCTTGTCGGTCAGGTTGGGGAAGCCGTGCCCCCCGCGCGCATCCGACCCGTGGCACTGCGAGCAGTAGTTGAGGAACAGCCGCTCGCCGATCTTTCTTGCGTCGGGATCCGCCGCGACGGCCGGGATCGGCATCTGTGCGTACTTCGCGAAGATCGGGCCGTATTGGGCATCGGCGCGGGACACCTCGTCCGCGTATTGCTTTTGCGAGGTCCAGCCGGCTGTCCCGCCGAAAGCGCCCAAACCCGGATAGATGACCACGTAGGCGAGCGCGAACACGATGGTGATGTAGAACAGCCAGCGCCACCAGTTCGGCAGCGGGTTGTTCCATTCGCGCAGGTCTTCGTCCCACACATGCCCGGTGGTGCCGACCGTCTCGCCGGGCCCGGTCTTACGGGTGGTCATCGCCGCGAGGAACACGGCGCAGGCGAGGATACTGGCGATCGTGATGATGCCGATGTAGAAGTTCCAGAACCCGCTCGTGAAATCGCTCATGCATCCACCCTGTTGTCAGCTGGAACGGCGGTCCGCGTGCGCGGCGCCGTCATTGCCTTCCCCGTCGTCTTCCTCCAGCGGCGTCCGCGCCGCTTCGTCGAACGAGGCCTTGCGCTTGCTGCTCCACGCCCAGAACACGATCGCCAGGAAGGCGACGAACATCACCACCGTCGAAATCTCGTTCAGCCAGATCATCGCCATCCCCTCAACGCACGTTCTTCAGGGCCGTACCCAGCCCCTGCAGATACGCGATCAGCGCATCCAGCTCGGTCTTGCCCTGCGCCGCCGCGGCAGCGCCGGCGATGTCCTCGTCCGTGTAGGGGACGCCGACCCGGCGCAGCGCGCGCATCTTCGCCGGCAGCACCGCCGCGTCGACCGGCGTATCGGCGAGCCAGGTATAGGCCGGCATGTTGGATTCCGGCACGACGTCGCGCGGGTTATTGAAGTGGATGCGGTGCCACTCGTCGGAGTAGCGCCCGCCGACCCGATGCAGGTCCGGGCCGGTCCGCTTGCTGCCCCACTGGAAGGGGTGGTCGTAGACGAACTCCCC
>CAZXNF010000634.1:0-2033 GCA_964641785.1 uncultured Streptomycetaceae bacterium
ACGCTGGGGCGCAGCGTCGTGGCGCACATCAGGGTGCTCGGCGATCTTTAAGGCGCGGGTCCGACAATCAGTGCCGCCGCGACCTTGCGGCCTTCGCCCATCAGGATGTTGTAGGTGCGGCAGGCGGCGGGCGTATCCATGACTTCGAGACCGATACGGGCCTCCACCAGCATCCGCGTGAGCGGCGGGGCGGGAAATTGCAGGCGGGGGCCGGTGCCGAGCACCAGGATTTCCGGGGCGAGGGGCACGATGCGGTCGAAGTGCGCGGCGGCGAGTTCGGCGAAAGACTGCGGCGCCCAGCGCGTCAGCAGGTCGGCGGTGAGGAGCAGGCTGGTCGTGTGGCGGGCGCCGTTCACGGCCACATAACCCGCGCCGTAGCCGGTGATGAGGTTGAGGCCGGCGGCGCCTTGCAGGTGCAGTTTCATGGGGCGGAGCGCGTGCTGGGGAGTGGTTTCGAGGTTGCCCCGTGTGGGGCAGGTCGGCTAAAATTATACGTTTTTTCACGCCCTTAGCTCATTTTTGGCCCCCGCAGATCTCCGGCTCCGCCACCTACGCCGTCCCATGGAAGAATTTCCCCGCATCAAACGCCTGCCGCCCTACGTGTTCAACATCACGGGCGAGCTCAAGATGGCGGCGCGCAAGCGCGGCGAGGATGTCATCGACCTGTCGATGGGCAACCCGGACCAGCCGACGCCCAAGCACATCGTCGACAAGCTGATCGAGTCGGTCCAGCGCACGGACACCCACGGCTACTCGGTGTCCAAGGGCATCCCCCGGCTGCGCAAGGCGATCTGCGGCTGGTACCAAACCCGCTACGGCGTCGATCTGGACCCGGATACCGAGGCCATCGTCACCATCGGCTCCAAGGAAGGCATCGCGCACCTGGCGCTGGCGACCCTCGACCGCGGCGACTGCGTGCTGGTGCCCAACCCGTCCTATCCGATCCACATCTACGGGCCGGTGATCGCCGGCGCCGACATCCGCCACGTGCCACTGGTGCCGGGCATCGACTTCTTCGAGGCGCTGGAGCGCGCCATCAAGGAGTCCTGGCCCAAGCCCAAGATGCTGATCGTCAACTTTCCGGCGAATCCGACGGCACAGTGCGTCGATCTCGCGTTCTTCGAACGGCTGGTGGCGATCGCGCGCGAGCACCACATCTACGTGGTGCATGACCTGGCCTATGCCGACATCGTGTTCGACGGCTACCGCGCGCCGTCGATCATGGAAGTGCCGGGCGCGCGCGACATCGCGGTCGAGTTCTTTACGCTGTCCAAGAGCTACAACATGGCGGGCTGGCGGGTCGGCTTCATGGTCGGCAACCGCGATCTCGTCAACGCGCTCGCGCGCATGAAGAGCTACCACGACTACGGCACCTTCACGCCGGTGCAGGTGGCTTCCATCATCGCGCTCGAGGGTCCGCAGGACTGCGTGAAGCAGATCTGCGCGACCTACCAGAAGCGGCGCGACGTGCTGGTGTCCGGCCTGCATGGCGCGGGCTGGATGGTCGACAACCCGAAAGCCACCATGTACGTATGGGCGAAGATTCCCGAGGCGTACGCCAAGCTGGGCTCGCTGGAATTCTCGAAAAAACTGCTGATCGAGGCGCACGTCGCGGCCTCGCCGGGCATCGGTTTTGGCGAATACGGCGATGACCACGTCCGCTTCGCCATGATTGAAAATGAGGCGCGTACGCGACAAGCGATCCGCGGCATCAAGGACATGTTCAAGAAAGACGGGTTGACCCCATGAAACCCATCAACGTAGGCCTGCTCGGCATGGGTACCGTCGGTGGCGGTACCTTCCGCGTGCTCGCGCGCAACGCGGAGGAGATCTCGCGCCGCGCCGGCCGCGCGATCGGGATCACGATCGTCGCGGACAAGGAAGAAACGAAAGCGCGAGAAGCGGTGGCGAAGGGCGTTAAGGTCACCGGCGACGCCTTCGAAGTCGTGCGCGATCCCACCATCGATATCGTCGTGGAACTGATCGGCGGCACCAAGATCGCCAAGGAACTGGTGCTGGAAGCCATCAAGAAT
>CAZXNF010000635.1:0-2032 GCA_964641785.1 uncultured Streptomycetaceae bacterium
AGATGGCGCCGAACCTGGTGCAGACGCTGGAGAACAATCCGGCCTTCATCCACGGTGGCCCGTTCGCGAACATCGCGCACGGTTGCAATTCAGTCATCGCGACGCAGACGGCGCTCAAGCTGGCCGATTACGTGGTCACGGAAGCCGGCTTCGGCGCCGATCTCGGCGCCGAGAAATTCCTCGACATCAAATGCCGCAAGGCGGGCCTGAAGCCCGCGGCGGCGGCGATCGTGGCAACCGTGCGGGCGTTGAAGCACCACGGGGGTGTGGACAAGACGCAGCTCAACGTGGAGAACCTGCCGGCGCTGGAAAAGGGCTTGGCGAACCTCGAACGCCACGTCAAGAACGTCAAGGACGTCTACGGCATTCCCTGCGTGGTCTCGATCAACCGCTTCACGGCGGACACCAAGGCGGAGATGGACCTGCTGACCGACCGCATCGCCAAGCTGGGCGTGAAGGTGGTCGTGGCCAACCACTGGGCCGAAGGCGGCAAGGGCGCGGCGGAACTCGCGAAGATCATCGTCGGCCTGTGCGACAGCCCTTCGAAACCGACCTTCGTCTACGAAGACAGCGACACCCTGTGGGACAAGATGAAGAAGATCGCCACCCGCGTGTACGGCGCGGCCGACATCACGGCGGACTCCAAGGTGCGCAACCGCATCAAGGAATTGCAGGAGGGCGGCTACGGGCACTATCCGGTATGCGTCGCCAAGACGCAGTCGTCGTTCTCCACGGATCCGGGTTTGCGCGGCGCACCATCGGGCCACATGGTGAACGTGCGGGAAGTGCGGCTCGCCGCCGGCGCGGAGTTCATCGTGATGGTGTGCGGCGACATCATGACCATGCCCGGCCTGCCGAAGGTGCCGTCGGCCGAGAAAATCGACCTCACCGCGGACGGCAAGGTCGTCGGTCTGTTCTAGCCCGCGATTTCGGGAAGGCGGCGGGTAATACATCCCAATCGAGGTTTGAGTCTGAGCGGGTGAGGTTATTGATCCCGTCCTGGTGCAGGGTTGTGCACGGGGCCGCCGCCCGCCGGTGTCAGGCGGGAGGCGAGCGGCCCGGTGCATAACCCGTGTGCGCGTGGAGGGTTTTGCCTGGTCAAGCGGCTTTCTTCGATCGGAAAAAAATGGTTCTAAAGAGAATTTCCCGTGCGTCGTTCAAACGCTGTGCGGCGTCATTATCGCTCGACGCGTTGGCTTGTGCGTCGAGATCCTCGAAGGTGATGCCGGGTTTAAGGTATTGCTCTGCCTGGTGCAGCGATTTGAGTTTCTCGTGCGGGGTCATCATCAGTTTGTAGGGGTAGCGCTTGCGCTGGCGGCCTTTGGGGTCGGTAATGGTTTGGGCGAACAGGCACGGGCGGTGGAAGTTGATGTAGGGGTTGAGGTGCTCGCGGCAGAAGGCATTGACGAGGCTCGCGAAGCGTTGCGGGATGTGGCTATAGCCGAGGTGTTTGCGCACGATCGCGGCGTTCTTGGATTCAGCCAGCGCGTTATCGTTGCTGTGCCGAGAGCGTGATTTGGTTTGCTCCTCGATGAGCAACTTGTTGAGCAATTTCGCGACGCGCTGATTGATGTACTCCGAGCCGTTGTCGCTGTGAAAACCGAGGATCACGAAGGGGTAGCCGAGCAACAGCTCTTCGAGCACGGGAATGAGGAAAGCCTCGCTGATGCGCTCGCAGGTCGCGACCCCTTCGTACTGGGTGACGCAGCCCACGGTGTTGACGTGATAGACGCCTTTGACGCCATCCTGGTCGCCATGATGCACGCTGTCAACGCGCAGGTAGCCAGGCCGGTTATTCTGGGCCGGGGCGCGGCGCTCCCCGATGGACAGGTTCACCGGCCGGGTCCTGGTCCAGACCCGACGCCGGCGTAGGTACCCGGCACGCCGGCGCAAGTTGTACAGATGTGCCACCGAAATCGTCGCCAGGCGCTCATAGAGCGTCTCGCCAAAGATCAAAAAGGCGCGCTCCATGAGCTTCTTACTCACCGGTCCATAATATAGGCTACGGACGGCGCTTGAAAGAATGATCGTA
>CAZXNF010000636.1:0-2030 GCA_964641785.1 uncultured Streptomycetaceae bacterium
ACCACGAACTTGCCGATCTTCTTGTCGCGCACCAGCGTGGAGAGAATGCGCACGAAAACCATGGTGGTGGACATCGCGCGGTCGTCGCCCGTCGCCTTGAGCAGGGACTCGAACGCCGACAGCGCCGGCACTTCCATCGCCGCGGACTTCCGGCGGCGCTGCGGAATATAGCCGCCGAGTGCTTCGCGGCGCTCGCGCATGTAGTTCAGCTCGGGCGAGCCCTCGGGAAAGGTCAGGTATGGCATCTCCTCGAGCTGGTCGTCCGCCACGGGAATGCCGAAGCGGTCGCGGAAGGATTTCAGCGACGAGGTGCCCATTTTCTTCTGCTGGTGGGTGATGTTCTGCGACTCGCCCGCCTCGCCCATGCCGTAGCCCTTGATCGTCTTGGCGAGAATCACCGTCGGCTGGCCGGTGTGCTTCACCGCCGCCGCGTAGGCCGCGTACACCTTGTGCGGATCGTGGCCACCGCGGTTCAGGCGCCAGATGTCGTCGTCCGACATCGTGGCGACCAGTTCCAGCAGCTCCGGATACTTGCCGAAGAAATGCTTGCGCACGTAGGCGCCATCCTTCGACTTGAAGGTCTGGTACTCGCCGTCCACGCATTCTTCCATGCGTTTGAGCAGCAGGCCGCTGGTGTCGCGCGCGAAGAGCGCGTCCCAGTAGCCGCCCCACACCACCTTGATCACGTTCCAGCCGGCGCCGCGGAACTCGGCTTCGAATTCCTGGATGATCTTGGCGTTGCCGCGCACCGGGCCGTCGAGGCGCTGCAGGTTGCAGTTGATGACGAAGATCAGGTTGTCGAGTTTCTCGCGGCCGGCGAGGGAGATCGCCCCCAGTGATTCCGGCTCGTCCATCTCGCCGTCGCCCATGAAGGCCCACACCTTGCGGCCCTGCGGCTCGAGGTGGCCGCGGTCCTTCATGTAGCGCATGAAACGCGCCTGGTAGATCGCCATCAGCGGGCCGAGGCCCATCGACACGGTCGGGAACTGCCAGAAGTCCGGCATCAGCCAGGGATGCGGGTAGGACGAGAGCCCCTTGCCGTCCACTTCCTGCCGGAAGTTGTCCATCTGCTCCAGCGTCAGGCGGCCGAGCATGAAGGCGCGCGCGTAGATGCCGGGCACCGAATGGCCCTGCGCGAACAGCAGGTCGCCGAGGAAGTTCTCGTCGGCCGCGCGCCAGAAATGGTTGAAGCCCACGTCGTAGAGCGTGGCGGCGGACGCGAAGCTCGCGATGTGGCCGCCGACGTTGGTGTGCTTGTTCGCGCGGATCACCATCGCCACCGCGTTCCAGCGCACGTACGAGCGGATGCGGTGTTCGAGTTCGTGATCGCCGGGCGAGCGTGCCTCGGCGGTGAGCGGAATGGTGTTGCAGTACGCCGTGTTGAGCGAAAACGGCAGATGCCCGCCGGCGCGGCGGACGCGCTCGACCATCTGGTCAATCAGGAAATGGGCGCGGTCGGGGCCTTCGTACTTGAGTACAGACTCCAGCGCATCCAACCACTCCTCGGTTTCCTGCGGATCGACGTCCGGCATGTCCTGCATATCCATGGCAAGGCTCTCGGCGGCTCTGGGGCGGGGTGCTGATCGAACTCGGCTGGGTGGGGCTGAGGGGCGAAGCGACAGCGTGGCACTGTTTTTTCGGCCCGATTATACATTCCGGGGGTGCCCGTTCCGGGCGGCAGATCCGGGATATTTATCGGCGCGACGGCCTCGCGGCCGGCAAACAAAATTCACCCTTGGCCCGCGATTCGCTCAGCCGTGCCCTCCGGTATCGTGCGGCGCAGCAAGCCTATTTGCCCTGGAACTTCGCTGGGCGCTTTTCGAGAAAAGCCGTCATCCCCTCTTTGCGGTCGGCGGTCCCGAAGGCAACGGCAAACAGGCTCGTTTCCAGTGCGCAGCCGCTGGCGAGGTCCATGTCGAGGCCGCGGTATGCCGCCTGCTTGGTGACGCGCACCGCCACCGGGGCCTTGGCCGCCACCATGCGGGCGAGTTCCAGGCCTTTGGCCATCAGTTGATCCGGCGGCACACAGC
>CAZXNF010000637.1:0-2027 GCA_964641785.1 uncultured Streptomycetaceae bacterium
ACCTCGACGAGCGCTCGCGGCTGGTGGCCAGCCTCGGCGACAACGACGCGTTGATCCTGCGCAACCACGGCCTGCTGACCGTGGGCCCGAGCATCCCGGAGTGCTTCAACAACATGTTCCGGCTCGAACGCGCCTGCCAGCTGCAGATCATGACCCTGTCCTGCAACGCCGACCTCAGCCTGCCGCCCGCCGAGGTCGTCAAACCGGTGCACGACGGCTTCAAGCCCGGCGTGCGCCGCCGCTGGGGCCTGCTCGAGTGGCCGGCCCTGCTGCGCAAGCTCGACAAGATCGACCCGTCATACAAGCACTAGGACGGGACATCCAGGACGGGGCCACCCCGCCCTGACCCGGACAGAAGGGCGGTCGAGACCGCCCTTCTTTTTTGCCCACAGCATCCGCATGACCGACACTTCCGAGTTCCGCGCCCCCTGGTGGCTGCCCGGCGGCCACGCGCAGACCGTGTTCACCGCGATGCTGGCACCGCGGCCTGCCGTCGCCTGGCGCCGCGAGCGATGGGAGACCCCCGACGGCGATTTCATCGATCTGGACTGGGCGGAAGACCGGGATGGGGGATTGGGGATTGGAGATTCGAAGTCTCTCCCGCCGCTGGTCGTGCTGTTCCACGGACTGGAAGGCAACTCGGCCAGCCAGTACGCCCGCTCGGTCATGCGGGCGGTGCGCGACCGCGGCTGGCGCGGCGTCGTCGTCCATTTCCGCGGCTGCAGCGGCGAGCCCAACCGGCTCCCGCGCGCCTACCACTCCGGCGACGTCGAGGAAGCCGACTGGATCCTTGCGCGCCTACGCACGCTGGCGGGCGCAGCGCCGCTGTTCGCCGTCGGCATCTCGCTCGGCGGCAACATGCTGCTCAAGTGGCTCGGGGAAACCGGCGCAGCCGCGGGACGGAGCCTTACCGCGGGCGCCGCCGTCTGCGCGCCGGTGGACCTCACCGCGGCCGGCGACGCGCTCGCGGTCGGCTTCAACCGCGTCTACACCGCCAACTTCCTCGTCACCATGAAGCGCAAGACGCTCGCCAAGCGCGCCCGCTATCCGGATCTGGTCGACTGGGCGCGCATGGACTTAGCGCGCACCTTGCGCGAGTTCGACGATGCCGTGACCGCGCCCCTGCACGGCTTTCGCGATGTCAACGACTACTGGACGCGCGCCTCGGCCAAACCGGTGCTCGGCGGCATCCGCGTGCCGGCGCTCATGCTCAACGCACTGAACGACCCCTTCCTGCCTGCGGCCGTGCTGCCGGCGCCGGCCGACGTCTCGCCTGCTCTCAGGCTGGAGTACCCGACGACAGGCGGCCACGTCGGCTTCGTCGGCGGCGCGCCGCCGGGGCGCCTCGACTGGCTGCCCGCGCGTTTGCTCGACTTTTTCACCCGCGTGTAACCGTCAGCGTGGGAAAATCGGCCATGCCCAATCTGCCTCCCGAGATCTTCAAGGCCTACGACATCCGCGGCATCGTCGGTCGCACGCTGACGCCGCCGATCGTCAGAAGCATCGGCCAGGCGATCGGCTCGGAGGCGCTTGCGCGCGGCGTGCGCGACATCGTAATCGGCCGCGACGGCCGGCTGTCGGGGCCGACCCACAGCGTAGCGCTGACGCGCGGCCTGCAGGCGGCGGGCTGCAACGTAGTGGACCTCGGCCGGGTGGCCACGCCGATGGTGTATTTCGCTGCGCACGAGCTCGGCACCCAGTCCGGCGTAATGGTGACGGGTTCGCACAACCCGCCCGACTACAACGGGCTCAAGATGGTGCTGGCGGGTGAGACCCTCGCCGGCGACGCCATCCAGGCGCTGCGCGCGCGCATCGAGAACGGTGATCTCGTCGAAGGCAAGGGCGCCTACCGCACGGAAGATATCGCGGAGCGTTACCTTGCCCGCATCGTCTCGGACGTGAAACTGGCGCGCCCGATGAAGATCGCGGTGGATTGCGGCAACGGCGTGGCCGGCGCGTTCGCCGCGACGCTGTTCCGCCGGCTCGGCTGCGAAGTCACCGAACTCTTCTGCGAAGTGGACGGTACC
>CAZXNF010000638.1:0-2014 GCA_964641785.1 uncultured Streptomycetaceae bacterium
CGCGTTGACCAGGAACTTGGGCACGATGAAAAGCGAGATGCCCTTCACGCCTTCCGGCGCGTCCGGCGTGCGGGCGAGCACCAGGTGCACGATGTTCCCGGTGAGGTCCTGCTCGCCCCAGGTGATGAAGATCTTGGTGCCGTGCAGGCGGTAGTGGTCGCCTTGCGGCACCGCGCGCGTGAGCACCGCGGAAAGATCGGAACCCGCCTGCGGCTCGGTGAGATTCATGGTGCCCGACCATTCGCCGGACGTGAGCTTCGGCAGGTACAGCGCCTTCTGCGCGTCGGAGCCGACGAGCTTCA
Source organism: uncultured Streptomycetaceae bacterium (assembly GCA_964641785.1). GTDB lineage: Bacteria > Pseudomonadota > Gammaproteobacteria > Burkholderiales > SG8-41 > CAZXNF01. The sequence continues at coordinate 303 of CAZXNF010000638.1, forward strand.
GCGCTTCCACCACGCCAGACGTGAGCATGGGTGCCAGGCAGAACGCCATGTTGGCGCTGTTCCACAGTTCCTCGACCGCCATGGCGACGAGATGCGGCAGGCCCTGCCCACCGTGCTCGGGCAGTCCCGTGAGACTGTTCCAGCCGCCATCGACAAACTGGCGGTAGGCGTCCTTGAATCCCGCGGGTGCCGTGACCGCGCCGTCCTTCCACTGCGCGCCTTGTTGGTCGCCGCTGCGGTTCAGCGGATCGAGCACGCCGGCGGCGAACTTGCCCGCCTCTTCCAGCACCTGATCGACGAGGTCGGGCGTGACTTCGGCGAACCGCGCAGCGACGGTCACGCCCTCGAGACCCGCCAACTCGTGGATCACGAAGCGCATGTCGCGCAGTGGAGGCTGGTAGGTGCTCATCTTGTTAACTGCGAGATTAGGGATTGGGGAGTCGGGAGTCGGGATTGGAAATCCATCAAGCCGCGCCATTAGCGCGAGGAGTCAGGATCAGCGCACGGTTTCAAATCCTTAATCCCGAATCTCCAATCCCATTCACAGCGCGGCCGTCAACTCCGGCACCGCCTTGAACAGGTCTTCAACCAGCCAGTAGTTGGCCACCGAGAAGATCGGCGCCTCGGCGTCCTTGTTGATGGCGACAATGACCTTGCTGTCCTTCATGCCGGCGAGATGCTGGATCGCGCCGGAAATGCCGACGGCGATGTAAAGCTCGGGGGCGACGATCTTGCCGGTCTGCCCGACCTGGTAGTCGTTGGGCACGAAGCCGGAGTCCACGGCCGCGCGCGAGGCGCCCACCGCGGCGCCCAGCTTGTCGGCCAGCGCTTCGAGGATCTTGAAGTTTTCGCCGTTGCCCATGCCGCGACCGCCGGACACGATGATGCGCGCCGCGGTCAGCTCCGGCCGCGCCGATTTGGTCAGTTCGTTGCCGACGAACTCGGAGAGTCCGGAGTCCGGCACCGCGGCGAGCGCTTCGACCGGGGCGGAACCGCCCTCGGCCGTGGCGTCGAACGCGGAGATGCGCACGGTGACGACCTTGATGCGGTCTTTCGACTGCACCGTGGCCAGCGCGTTTCCGGCGTAGATCGGGCGGATGAAGGTGTCCGCCGATTCCACGTCGCTGATGTCCGACAATTGCGCCACGTCAAGCTTGGCGGCCACGCGCGGCATGAAATTCTTGCCGAAGCCGGTGGCGGGCGCGAGGATGTGGCTGTACTGGTCCGCGACCGACAGCACCAGCGCGGCCATGTTCTCGGCCAGCGAGGCCGCATATTGCGGGGCGTCGGCGACCAGCACCTGCTTGACGCCGGTGAGCTTGGCGGCCGCCTGTCCGGCTTCCGCGCATAGATGCCCGGCGACCAGCACCGTCACGTCCCCGCCGATTTTCAGGGCTGCGGTCAGCGCGTTCGCAGTGCCGGGCTTGAGTTGTTTGCCGTCGTGTTCGGCCACCAGCAGCGTTGCCATCTCAGATCACCCTCGCTTCGGTCTTCAGTTTCGCCACCAGTTCGGCCACGTCGGCCACCTTGACCCCGGCGCTGCGCTTGGCCGGCTCGGCCACCTTGAGCGTGGTGAGGCGCGGCGCCACATCCACGCCCAGCGCGTCTGGCTTGATGTTTTCCAGCGGCTTCTTCTTGGCCTTCATGATGTTGGGCAGCGTGACGTAGCGCGGTTCGTTCAGGCGCAGGTCCGTCGTCGCCACGGCGGGCAG
>CAZXNF010000639.1:0-2009 GCA_964641785.1 uncultured Streptomycetaceae bacterium
ACGCGGCCGAGATTTCCGGAATAGAGCAGCACGAATTTGTCCGAGATCCCCCACGATGCGCGAAGGGCGAGGATGTCGGCATCGGTGCCCCGCTCGCTGTCGACGAACTGGCGCTCGCGCACCCGCCCCAGCGCGCCAATCTGGTCGCGGAACACGGCGGCCTTTTCGTATTCCTGGTGGTCGGCGGCCGTGGCCATGCGCCCTTCCAGCGTCTGCACCACTTCGTCGTCCTTGCCCTCCAGGAAGAGCGTCGCGGCGTGCACGTCCTCCGCATAGTCCGCCGGCGCGATCAGGCCGACGCAGGGCGCGCTGCAGCGCTGGATCTGGTGCAGCAGGCAGGGTCGTGAACGCGCGCTGAACACGCTGTCCTCGCAGGTCCGCAGCCGGAACACGCGCTGCAGGAGCTGCATGCTCTCGCGCACGGCGCCCGCGTTCGGAAAGGGGCCGAAAACCTGGTGCCGGCGGTCAACGCTGCCGCGGTGAAAGCGCAGTTGCGGAAAGGCATGCCCCGTCACCATCAGGTACGGATAGGACTTGTCGTCGCGGAACAGGATGTTGTAGCGCGGCGCGAGCGACTTGATCAGGTTGTTTTCCAGCAGCAGCGCTTCGGATTCCGAGCGCGTGACCGTGGTTTCCAGCGCGGTCACCTGCGTGAGCATCAACTGGATGCGCGGCGACAAGCCCTGCGCCTTCTGGAAGTACGAGGACACCCGCTTTTTCAGGTCGCGCGCCTTGCCGACGTATAACGCTTCGCCCGATGCGTTCAGCATGCGGTAGACGCCAGGCAGGTGCGGCAGACCGGCAACCAATGCTGCGGCATCGAATGCCGGCGACGACGGGCGGGGTTCTGCCATGGCGCGGATTCCGGGCAGGCTCAGGCGGCGCGTTCGGTGGCCAGTCGCACTTCTGCCATCACCTGGTCGAACATTGCGGGGGTCAGGCGGCGGGTGTTGATGTTGTAGCGGCTGCAATGATAGCTGTCGAACAGGCGCGTTCCGTCCGGCAGCGCGTAGCGGGCGCCGTGCCCGAATGCGTGGGCAGAAGGCTTGAGTGCGAGCGCCCTCAGTACCGCCTCGTGCGCGATACGCCCCAGCGCCAGGATGACCGCGCCGCGCGGAAGCGCGGCCAGTTCCGCCCGCAGGTAGCCATTGCACTGACGGATCTCGGCGGGTGTGGGCTTGTTGCCGGGCGGCACGCATTTCACGGCGTTGGTGATGCGGCAGCGTTGCAGCTGCAAACCGTCGTTCGCATGCACAGACTCCGGCCGGCTGGCGAAGCCGTGGCGGTGCAGCGCCGAATACAGCACGACGCCCGCGTAGTCCCCGGTGAACGGACGGCCGCTGCGGTTTGCCCCGTGCATGCCGGGGGCCAGTCCAACGACCAGCAGGCGCGGCTGCGCGGCGCCAAACGGCGGCACCGGTCGGGCGTGGTAATCGGGATGTGTGGCGCGGCAGGTATCCAGGTAGTCCGCCAGCCGCGGACACTCGCGGCAATCCAGTGCGAACGGCCGTTCGTGCGCCTCGGAACGGCGGAGACGCGCCACCACCGTCGCCTCGTCAACCCCGGACGAGCGGCAGTTCACCGGGGCGCTGGTCCATCGCGCGCACGGCGGCCAGCGCCGTCCGGTACTGGCCTTCGTCCGGGCCGCTGCGGGGGTCGCCGTGCCCATGCATGCGCGCCAGCCGCGCCAGGCTGACGGCCGGCAGGCCGTCTGCCAGCTCGGCGAGCAACTGGTCCGCCGACGCGGGCTGGTTGCAGACCAGCACCATGTCGCAGCCCGCCTCCAGCGCGGCGCGTGCGCGCGCCGTGACGTTGCCCGCCACGCTCGCACCTTCCATGCTCAGGTCGTCGCTGAACACCGTGCCGGTAAAGCCCAGGCGCCCGCGCAGAATTTCCTTCAACCACAGCGGCGAGAATCCGGCCGGCCGCGCATCCACCTGCGGGTAGATGACGTGCGCCGGCATGGCCGGCGTCATGCCGGCTGCCGACAGCGACTCGAAAGGCTTCAG
>CAZXNF010000640.1:0-2004 GCA_964641785.1 uncultured Streptomycetaceae bacterium
GCTTGCCCGGCGCGATCAGCACGCCACCCGCGTGCATGCTGACGTTGCGCGTGAGCCCCTCCAGCCGCTCCGCCAGTTCGAGCAGGCGCGCGACCTCCTCCTCGTCTTTTTCGCGCGCGTTGATCTGCGGTTCGACTTCGCGGGCGTAGATGACGTTGGGTTCCGGCTCGCCCTTGCGCCGGTGCAGCGTCGTCAGCCGCCCCGGCTGGAAGGGGATCAGCTTGGCGAACTGGTCGCAGAAGTTGAAACCGAGGTCCAGCACGCGCCCGACGTCGCGCACGACGGCTTTCGCCGCCAGGGTGCCGAAGGTGACGATCTGCGACACGCTGTCCGTGCCGTACTTGCCGCGCACGTATTCGATGACGCGGTCGCGCCCTTCCTGGCAGAAGTCGATGTCGAAGTCGGGCATCGACACGCGCTCGGGATTGAGGAAGCGTTCGAACAGCAGGTCGTAGCGCAGGGGATCGAGATCGGTGATGCCCAGCGAGTAGGCCACCAGCGAGCCCGCGCCCGAACCGCGTCCCGGACCAACCGGCACGCCGTTGTTCTTCGCCCAGTTGATGAAATCGGCCACGATGAGAAAGTAGCCGGCGAAACCCATCTGCTGGATGGTATTGATCTCGAATTCGAGGCGTTGCTGGTAAACCGGCGTCTGCTCCGCACGCTTGGTTTCGTCCGGATACAGGCGCACGAGCCGCTGCGCGAGACCGTTGCCGGCGGCGTGCCGGAGATAGTCCTCCAGGCTTTCGCCATTGGGCGTCGGGAACTGCGGCAGCTTGGACTTGCCGAGTTCGAAGGTGAGGTTGCAGCGCTTGGCCACTTCGACGCTGTTGGCGAGTGCCTGCGGGAGGTCCGCGAACAGCGCGCCCATTTCGGCCTGGGACTTGAAGTACTGCGCGGGCGAGTACAGTCGCGGCCGCCGCTGGTCGGCCAGGATCTCGCCGCGCGCGATGCACACCCGCGCCTCGTGCGCGTCGAATTCGTCGGCGGTGAGGAACTGCACCGGGTGCGTCGCCACCGCGGGCAGCTTGAGTTCGGCGGCCAGCGGCAAAACCGCCTGCACGTAGCGCTCGAGTTGCAGCGCCGCGCCCTCCTGCGCCTGCCCTGCCGGCGCCAGCCGCTGCAGTTCCACGTAGTAGCGCCGTGGGAACAGCCCCGCCCACGCCCGCGCGCAGGCTGCCGCCGCCGTTCGATTGCCCGCCGCCAGCGCCTGGCCCACGTCGCCCGCCAGCGCACCCGATAGCGCGATCAGGCCATCGGTGGTGGCCTCGCCGAACCATGCGCGCTTCAGTTCGGCGCGGCCCCGGTACTGGTTTTCCCGGAACGCGCGCGTCAGCAGCACGGCGAGGCGCAGCCAGCCGGCGCGGGACTGGCAGAGGACCAGCAGGCGGTGCGGCTTGTCCCGCTCGGTGTCGTTCTCGATCCAGAGATCGCAGCCGATGACGGGTTTCAGGCCCGCGCCGCGCGCCTCCTTGTAGAACTTAATCGCGCCGAACACGTTGGCGAGGTCGGTCAGCGCCACCGCCGGCATGCCGTCGGCCGACGCTGCGGCCACCGCGTCCTCCAGCCGCACGATCCCGTCCGTTACCGAATACTCGCTGTGGAGGCGGAGGTGGACGAAGGCTGGCGTGGACATGCCGGCATTTTACGGCCTCACCGGACCGACCGCCGGTCAGCGGCGCGGAATCGTTCACGGTGCCGGGTACGGCGGGTCAACCGCCTGCCGCGACGGCCCGTTACAATAAGCCCATGGATAAGCACGCCATTCCGCCGTTGCCGTTGTCCTCGCCGATCACGCTCGCGGCCGTCGCCCTCGTGTGCGCGCTGGCGGCACCGGCCAGCGCGTGGGCGCAGACCACCTACAAGTCGACCATGCCGGACGGCAAGGTCGTCTACGGCGAGAAGCCCGCCCCCGGCGCGGTCAAGAGCGAACCCCTGCAGATCAATACCAAGCCCCTGTCCGGTAGTTCGGGCGGGACGGGCGGGTCGCGGACCGAAGAAAAA
>CAZXNF010000641.1:0-1998 GCA_964641785.1 uncultured Streptomycetaceae bacterium
CTCGTAGATGGCGCTGTGGACGCCGGCGCGCGATCTTCGCGCGGCGAGTCGCCCGAGCACGAGTTCCGGATCTGGCCCGACGTCGGCGACCGCCCCCTACCCAAGCATTTCTGGAGGACACATGAAGCTCACCGATTTCAAGGTTCTGACATTCGACTGCTACGGCACGCTGATCGATTGGGAGACGGGCATCTTCACTGCGCTGAAGGCGCTCCTCGCCAAGCTGCCGAAGCCGCTGGCCCGCGATGCGGCATTGGAGAATTTCGCGCGGCATGAATCGGCGCAGGAGGTCGAGACGCCGACGATGGTCTACTCCGCCTTGCTGAACGCGGTGCATCGCCGGCTTGCGCGCGAGTGGAACGTCGCCGCATCGGATGGCGAACACGACGCCTTCGGACAATCCGTCGGCGAGTGGCCGGCCTTCCCGGACTCCGCCGAAGCGCTCGCCTATCTCAAGCGGCACTACAAGCTGGTGATCCTGTCCAATGTCGACCGTGCGAGCTTCGCGCGCAGCAATGCCAGGCTTGGCGTCACCTTCGATGCGATCTACACGGCGCAGGACATCGGCACCTACAAGCCCGATGCGCGCAATTTCGCCTTCATGATCGAGAAGCTCGCCGCCCTCGGCCATCCCAAACGCGACATCCTCCACACCGCGCAGAGCCTGTTCCACGACCACGCGCCGGCGACCGCGGCGGGCCTCGCCACGGCGTGGATCGATCGCCGCCATGACCAGCAAGGCTGGGGCGCGACGATGGCGCCGCCCGGCGCGCCGCGCATCGACTTGCGCTTCACCAGCCTCGGCGCCATGGCCGCGGCGCATCGCGAGGCGCTGCAAGCCAAGTGAACGCCTGACGCTGGAGACGATCCGGATCGGACCCGGAACATCCCCGTCCCCTCCTGGTCGCGAAGCGACTAGTACCTCAGCACAGAGGATTTGACTGGTTGTTTTTGGGTTGCGTGTAGAGGTGGCAAGTTCTCGGGATCGACGCTGATTTGGATGCTGCGCGCGACACCGGGCTTTCGGTGGATGAAGCCGGCGCGCTCGAGGGTGATCACCATCTGGTGGACGGCGGGCGGTGTGACGCGGAAATGGCGTTGCATGTCGGCTTCGGCGGGTGGGCGGCCGAGGACCTGCGTGTAGGCATGGATGAAAGCGAGATACTGCCCCTGCTTGGGAGTAAAGCCGGGGCCGGAAACGGGGCGACACCGATCGCGAATCTGATTCATCTGCGCTCTCGATCACAGGAGGTGCCGATGAATCTACGTTACCGTGCCGAACTGAGCGAGGCCGAGCGCGGCCAGATTACGGGGCTACTGAGTGCGGGCAAGCACGCGGTGCGCAAGCTCAAGCGCGCGCAGATCCTGCTGGCGGCCGATGCCGGCACGAGCGACGCGGCGATTGCGGCCAGCGTCGCGGTCGGCGGCTCGACGGTGTACCGGACCAAGCGCCGCTTCGTTGAAGGCAATCTGGAGCACGCGCTCAGCGAGGAGGCTCGCCCCGGTGCGGCGCGCAAGCTGTCGGGCAAGGAGGAGGCGCTGCTGGTGGCGACGACCTGCTCGAGCCCGCCCGCGGGCCGCGCGCGCTGGACGCTGGCGCTGCTGGCCGACGCGATGGTCAAGCTCACCGAACATGACGGCCTGTCACGCGAGACCGTGCGCCGGCGCCTGGCCGAGAACGACCTCAAGCCGTGGCGCAAGGACATGTGGTGCATTCCCAAGGTCGACGGGACCTATGTCGCGCGCATGGAGGACGTCCTCGACCTCTACGCCGAGGCGCCAGATCCCAAACGTCCGGTGGTGTGCTTCGACGAGAGCCCGACCCAGCTCATCGGCGAGGTGCGCCAGCCGATCCCCGCCGCGCCGGGGCAGCTCGAGCGCTATGACTGCGAGTATCGGCGCAACGGTACCGTCAATCTGTTCGTCTTCCTCGACGTCCACCGCTCGTGGCGCAGGGTCAAGGTCACCGAGCGCCGCGCGTCGGGCGACTTCGCTCAG
>CAZXNF010000642.1:0-1978 GCA_964641785.1 uncultured Streptomycetaceae bacterium
AAGGAGAAGTAACCCCCTCCCTTGCGCAGTGCGCGGGGGAGGGCTGGGGAGGGGGCAAAATACGCTTTAGGGCAAGGTGAATTCAAGCATCTGGACACCGACCCTTCCCGGCCGCAAGGTCACCATCCCCCGGCGGCCGCGCTATATACAGTACTGAGAAAACACCGGCGCAAAGCCTGCAAATCACCTTCCGGCATTCAACCATTCGGTTCGGTTGACGCGGCAAACAGGTGGGTTATCCTCAACACATTGTTACTTACAAGCACGGAGAATTGCCTATGGGCAGCCCGACCCTGGAAAAAGTCCGCTCCGAGGCGCTGGGTCTCACGGAAACCGAGCGCGCGGAGCTTGCCTATAACCTGGTGACCAGCCTCGATGGAGTACCCGATTCGGATGTTGAGGCGGCCTGGGATGCCGAGATCCTGCGTCGGCTCGCGGAAGTCGAAGCCGGCACCGCCAACCTGATCGATCGAGAGGAGTTTCGCCGCCAACTTCGCGCGCGCACGGGCCGAAGCAGTTGCGTGGTATGAACGGGAGCGTCCTGGGCTGGGTCTCGAGTTTGAGGCCGCCATCGAGGCGGCGCTTGCTCTGATCCAGCAGGAAACCGTGCCTTTGGTTCCGGCGCCGCGAAACGCCGGCTCCCGGGGAATCAAACGCCTGATACTGAGACGCTTCCCATACGCCGTAATCGTGCGCGAGCACAACGCCGAAATCCTCGTCATCGCCTTTGCCCATCATGCGCGCCGGCCTGGCTATTGGCGCAGCGGACTGCGGGCCTGACCGCTTAACCCCCACGCCTTTTTCTTCGACCGTCACGATCCCCGAAAGACAATCCCATGCGCTACTGCGCCAGATGTTGTTACCCCGAGAACGCCCAGCCCAGCATCATATTTGACGAGCAGGGCGTGTGCAGCGGCTGCCGCGTGATCGAAAGCCGGCCGTCCATCAACTGGGAACAGCGCGAAGGCTGGCTGCGCGACCTGCTGGCGGAATACAAGGCCAAAGCGAAGGCCGCGAAGAACCCCTACGACTGCATCATTCCGGTCAGCGGCGGCAAGGACAGCCACTACCAAGCCTACCTGATGAAGGTGAAGTACGGGATGAACCCGTTGCTCGTCACCTACAACCACCTGTTCAACACCAAGGTCGGCCTGCGCAACCTGGAGAACATGTTCAAAAAGTTCAGTTGCGACCTGATCCGTTTTTCGTCCAACCCGGACTCCGTGCGCAAGATCGCGCGCTACATGCTGCAGAAGGTGGGCGACGTGACCTGGCACTATCATGCCGGTGTGACGACATTGCCTATCCAGATCGCGGTGAAGTACAAAATCCCGCTCATGATCTGGGGCGAGGAAGGTTTCTCCGAGCTGACCGGCATGTTCAACCAGGACGACATGGTCGAGTTCACCAAGAAAAAGCGCCAGGAACACGACATGCGCGGCTTCGAGCCCGAGGACCTGCTGAACCAGCCGGACTCGCCTTTCGAACCGGGGGACCTCACGCCCTTCTTCTACCCGTCCGACGAGGAAATCGAGCAGGTCGGCCTGCGCGGCATCTACCTCAGCAACTACATCAGTTGGAACGGCAAGGCGAACGCCGAGCTGATGATCAAGGAATACGGCTTCGAGACCGCGCGCGAGCGCGACCGCACCTTCAACATCTACGACAAGGTGGACGACGTGCACGCCAACGGCGTGCACGACTATCTGAAATACCTGAAGTTCGGTTACGGCCGTGCCACCGACGACGCCAGCACCGAGATCCGCCACGGCCGCATGACGCGCGAGGAAGGCATCGACAAGGTGGTGAAGCACGACTCGAAGCGCCCGCGCGACCTTGACCTGCTGCTCGAATTCCTCAGCATGACCGAAAAGGATTTTGAGGGCCTCGTCGAGCATCTGCGCGACGAGCGCATCTGGGCGCACGACGCGGCCTCCGGAAAGTGGACGCCCAAGGACCACATCGGCAACCACCGCAA
>CAZXNF010000643.1:0-1977 GCA_964641785.1 uncultured Streptomycetaceae bacterium
GCACCGGCATGCCGAATTCCTGCACGGCCCGCGTTGCCTCAGCGACCATCACCGCGATGTCGTCGGCCATGCTCACCGACCATTCCAGCGGAATACGCGGCTGGCAACAGCCGCCGATCAGGTCGTGCACGGGCACCTTGAGCGCCTTGCCCATGGCGTCGTGCAGTGCGATGTCGATGACCGCCCGCGCCGCAGGGTTGCCCGCGAGCCGGGAATCGAAGTGTTCTGAAATGGATTCGATATCGAACAGCCGGCGGCCGAGCAGCGCCGGTCCGTAGATTTCGGTGATCGCGGCCACCACGCTGTGGGTGGTGTCCGGCACGAAGTGACCGGGCGCGATCGGGCGCACGTGGCCGTAACCGACCACCCCGTCCGCGTAGATCTTGACGAGAACCGGTTTGCCGAGCTGCTGGTCGTCAGGTCCCGTATCGTAGGTGCCGCTCGAAAAAATCCGCTTCAGGCGGACCGGCAGGCGGGTGACGAAAACCTCGATGCGATCGATCATGCGCTGCTTCAGGTGCCGGTAAACACGAGCAGCCCGCCGAAGACGGCCACGGCCACGCACCAGAGCAGCGCCATCGCCATGTGCGCGGGCGCCTTGTTCTGCGCCACGACCATGCGGCGCAATCCGCTGTAGCCGTGCGCCAGGACAATGGCCAGCAGCAGCGCATTCAGCGCCCGATTGGAAGCAAGATTGGGCACCCAGACGTGAAGGGCCACCAGCGGGCCGAGCAGCAGTCCGGTCGCGCGCTGCAGCACCCACAACCAGACCGGCGTAACCCGGAACGTGCGGCCGTATACCGTGCGGCTAGAGGCCAGCATAGCGCAGCACCTCCCGCAGGCCGAACAATGCACTGACGGCGACGATCGCCCACACCGACACGCGGTAGCCGATCCGCACGCCGAGCTCCGTGAGCAGCAGCTTCAGGCCGTACAGCGTGTGGAACACGATGCTGAAATACAGGAGCGCATGGATCCACGACTGGTTCTGCACGACCGGCAGCCAGGGCGCGCCCGCCTTCACCGCCGCGAATGCGGGGACTTGCAGGACGGACTGCGCGACGACGTGCACGAGCACGAAGACCACGATCACCGAGCCGGTGATCCGGTGCAGGATGCGCGCGATCGTCCCGTGCTGCACGACATCCGTCTGGCGCGTCGTGTTCCGGGGGAGGCGGGCGGCAGCGCTCATGATTCTTTGCCTGTGCCGAAGACGAGTTCCTTGCGGAACTCGCGGATGGCCTGGGCGGGACTCAGGTCCGCGGGGCACAGTTGCGTGCAGAGGTCGCAGCCGAAGCATTCGAGCATGCCGCCGTCCACCGCCTGCTGCAGGCGGTTGCCGTGATCGGCTGGATGCTTCGCCATGTGCCGCAGCTTAAGCACGAAGGCGGGACCGTCGAACGGCCTTTCCGCGACGGCGGGACAGGCTGACACGCACACCATGCAGGCCAGGCAGGAATCGAGATGGCACAGGTGCTCGGCCAGCGCGGGCTCGATGGCTTCGGCCTTGCCGGTATACGCTTGCGTGCGCTGCGGCGTCAGGTGAAGCTCGCTGTAACGGGCTTCCACCTCGGTGCGGTCGATGACCAGGTCGCGCAGCACGGGGAAGGGCGTCAGCGGCTCGATGCGCATGTGCGGCTTGCAGCGCTCCTGGCACGCCAGCACGGGCACGCCGTTGACCCGTACGCCACAGGTACCGCAGCGGCCAATGCGGCAGGCGAACTGGTAGGCCAGATCGCCCGCCTGGTTTTCATAGACCGAGCGGATGACGTCAAGCACCCGCATGTTGTCCATGCCGGTGACCTGGAACTGCTGGTAATGCGGCTCCGCATCCTGGGCGGGATCAAAGCGCCGGATCTCGGCGGTGACGGTAATCGTGGTGGTGGTCATCGTGCGGCGGCTCGTGCGGGTTGCGGGAAGGCGGCGGGCACGGCGGATGGGGGATCCAGCGTGACGACCGCGCGTTTCTCGATGTTC
>CAZXNF010000644.1:0-1974 GCA_964641785.1 uncultured Streptomycetaceae bacterium
GCCCGCATCGCCGCACCGGGATGCGCTGGCGGCACTCGCAGACCGCGCGGTCGAGCGGGACGCCTGAACGCGCGGGGTTCTCTGCTAGAATCCGCGCTCCCGTTTTTGGGCGTGGACGTTCGTTCCACGCCAGAAAGCCCCGGTCGGGGCGTAGCTCAGCCTGGTAGAGTACTGCGTTCGGGACGCAGGAGTCGGAGGTTCGAATCCTCTCGCCCCGACCACATTTTGTTTGCGCGCGGGTGGTCGTCATTTTCCCGGTGCGCCGCCCCCCCGTCTTCGGATGCCAGGCAGGACCGCCCCCCGTGCGCCCGACACGCACGCATGGTTCGCTCGACGCGCACGCGTGGTTTCGTGGAGAATCCGTGCATGGGCAAAATCCTGTTTCTGCTGGTACTGGGCGTGGTTGTGTGGTGGGCCCTGCGCACGCTGTGGCGCGCCCGGAACGGCGGCCGGCGCGACGATACGCGCGACGCCAAACCCGCGGCCCCGGAGGACATGGTGCGCTGCGTACACTGCGGCGTGCACCTGCCGCGCAGTGAAGGTCTCCTGCGCGATGGCCGCCTGTTCTGCAGTGAAGAGCACGCGCGGCTGAACGCCTGAGCGCGTAACGCCCGGCCCGCCCATGGTGCTTGCAACGGATACGACCGCCTGGCCGCCACCCGCGGCGGTCGCCGGCAACGACTACTCCGGCCCCTACTGGCGGTCGCTCTACCTCTTCAACGGCTACCGCCTGATCATCGCGCTGCTGTTGTTGACGGTGGTGGCTGTATTCGGCAATTCCCTCACGCTGGGCTCACAGAACGCGGCGCTGTTCGTGTACGCGGCCGCTGCCTACCTGCTGTTCAGCATGGCCTGCTTCATCCTGGTGAGTGCGCGCCGCCGCTTCATTGTCCAGGTGGCCCTGCAGACCGGGTCCGATATCCTGTTCATCGGGATACTGACCTTCGCGAGCGGCGGCATTTCGAGCGGCCTGCCGCTCCTGCTGCTCACGTCGCTCGCGGCCACCGGCCTCATCACCCGCGGGCGCATGACGCTGTTTTTTGCCGCGCTCGCCTCGATCATGGTCCTGCTCGAGCACACCTTCCAGGTGCTCCGTCACGACGGTGCCACCGCCCAGTACATGCAGGCGGGCCTGTTGTCGATCGGCTATTTCGCCATGGCGGCTGTGTCCCACACCCTCGCCAAGTACCTGGTCGAGTCCCAGCAACTTGCGGCGCAGCGCGAGATCGATCTCGCCAACCTGTCCGAGGTGAGCCAACTGGTGATCAAGGACATGCAGGACGGGGTACTCGTGGTCGACGAACGGGGCGTGATCCGCCAGTTCAACGCCCGCTCTGAGGCGCTGCTCGGGACCATGCCGCGCGGGCGGCGCGAGGTGCTGCTGAAGGACTACGCGCCGCGGCTGTCCACGCGCCTGCGCGAGTGGCGGGCCAATCCGGTGATCGGCTTCGACCCGGTGCAGACCACCGTGCTGGCCCAGAAAATGAGCGTGCGCATCGTGCCGGTCGGACGCATCCGCAAGGTCGGCGCGGTGATTTTCCTGGAGGACCTGTCGCGGGTCGAGGAGCAGGCGCGCCAGATGAAGCTGGCGGCGCTCGGCCGGCTGACCGCCAACATCGCGCACGAGATCCGCAACCCGTTGTCGGCCATCAGCCATGCCGCCGAACTCCTGCAGGAAGAGACCATCCCCAATCCGACGGTCACGCGCCTGCTGACGATCATCGCCGAGAATACCCGCAGGCTCGACCGCATCGTGCAGGACGTCATGAAGCTGAACCGCGGCGAGGCGGTGGTCCGGCAGACGTTCAGGGTCAGTGAGTTCCTCCAGTTGTTCGTAGAGCAGTTCTCCCAGTCCGAGCGCGTCGAGCCCGGCATCCTTGCGGTGGAGGTCACGGGCGAACCCAAGGTCGTGTTCGATCACAGCCAACTGCTGCAGGTGATGTGGAACCTGTGCCGCAACGCGTTGCGGCACAG
>CAZXNF010000645.1:0-1968 GCA_964641785.1 uncultured Streptomycetaceae bacterium
GTTCGGCGCCGGTGGCGATCACGCCGTCGGCGTTGCGGTCGGCGACGAGGAAGGCTTCACCCCCGCGAATCCAGCCGGTGCCGGTCTTGATGCCGTCGCCGTCGTAGTCGAAGACGATGCTTGAATCCGTGGAACCGCTGGTGGAGATGCCGCCGCCGTCGAGGTCCAGGGTGAAGGGGTCGCGGGTGAAGGTCCAGGTTTTGGCGAGGTTGAAGTTGTGAGCAATCCAAGGACTCGGAGAGTTACCGGGACCGACGGCAGCTTTGACAGATTGCCAGAGTTCTTGCCAGTAAGTCTGGCCGTTGCCGCTTGTAGAGGGTATTGCGCTACTAAACTCGGCGCCCACCCTTTGACGTGCTGCATCGTCTATCGAATAGCCATCATCGATATCCTGCGGCGTACGAAAGTCGTGATTCGCAGCAGCTTGCCGGGCGATTACTTTTGCCGCCTCGCTGGGGCCAAACCAAATCTCCACCCCAGTATGCGTCTTGATCTCATCGAGGATGCGATAGTTATTGATGGCGGCGATACCCTCCGAGGCCATACGGTTCATTACCCAAGTCGCCTCACTTCCCGGTTTTCCGAACAGCACATCGCCCGCATCAATATTCGCATCATCAATGTAGTGACCAAGTTCATGAGCGATACTTCCCGCGAGATTTCTAGCGGCGCTTTCGATGGAGTTTGGATCGCCTGGATCCCAAGCGCCAACTTGCGCCCCTATATCGATTCTGCCCTCTCGGTTGTCATATTGAGCCGAGTTGCCCGGTATGATTGATATTGCATTCGCATCCTGCCGATCTACTGCTCTTTGGTAATCCCATAGTTGTTCTCGAGCTGTTGGAGATGCATTTAGCAGTTCGATGGCCCGACTGAACACCGCTGCGTCAAACTTCGCCGGATCTGAAATGTTTCTCCAAATTGATCTGTCCGGATTCGACATCCCAGGAGTAAGCGGAGGGGGTGGATCTGGCAAGGTCGGCATGGTTGCGCCTCTCAGTGGATTATTCAACGTTTTGAATCAAGGACACTTCTTGCAGGCATTTTGTCCATCGAAACGTTAAGAGAAGGCGTATCGAGTTCATTCCAGCAAAGCGATACTCCCACCCGTAATCGTTTGTCTCTCTTGAGATTTTCTCACCACGATGAGAAATAGTAGGTACGTTCTTTTGCGCCTTTGCTTGAAGCTCGGCCGGAACATCTGTTATCTGAACGCACTTTTTCTCTGCATCAATACGAAAATTGAGCCTTCCTCTCGCGGCCATCCCGGGAATCTTCAGTATGCCGTAGGTTAGGTCTTTGGATAGAAAATCCGGCCATTGCCCATCGATATTTGGCTTGAAGAGAAATCCCTCCATACCTTTTTCAGGCTTATCAACGACTGTGGTGAATTGAATGTTGAGCTGTTTGGCGACAAATTGGCTATCCCAAAGGTCGCCATGCTTGGCGATTGAGATCACTCGATCTAGAAAGACTTTCGGCGGAAGTCGCGCCTCTTCGATTTGGCTAGCACCACCAAGGCTACTAGCAACAAGACTTGCGAGCAGACCAAGAACCAGCAGCAGAAGGGTCGGTCTACATCCGACCGTCGACTGCGACGGCACCACTCTCATCTTCATACCCGCACCTCCATTTTGTCCGCCGACAGCGCCACATTGACATACGCCACGCTGGACAGCGCCGCCTCGCCGCCGCCGTCGCTGCCGCCGCCGTTCTCGATGAGCTTCTCCCAGTCCGCCACCTTAATCGCATCCTGGGTCTGGAAGAGGCTGGGGTTGACGAAGGTCTGGCCGTTGAACTTCTCCAGTAGTTCGAGCTTGCGCACCCAGGCGCCGTATTCGGCACTCTGGCTCTGGTCGTAGAGGGAGGGCGCCATCTGGAAGCTGCCCGGCGCGCTTTGCCCCTCCCCATAGAGCCGCAGCACGTCCAGCACGGAATACGTGGCCACGCCCGCGAACTGCCACTGCA
>CAZXNF010000646.1:0-821 GCA_964641785.1 uncultured Streptomycetaceae bacterium
CCATTCCGCCCAGTAATCGACCAGGACGGGAACGTCGGATTTGAGGACTTCGGACTCGAAAGTGTCGTCGGTGACGTGCTGGATATGTTCACTCATGGGGCCTCGCATACGGGATGGACCGGGGGAAAAACAGGGGAATCGAAAGGTCGGACTGCGAACCAGGGGGAGTGGGACCGCCGGAATGACAGCATCCCTGCGTCCTGCTGTTGCCTGCAAACGAGCGCTGGACAGCGGAAAAACGAGGCAACGGGGCGGGATAACCGGGAACCTGCGGGGGCGGTCAAGCGAGCGTTCAGCAACCACTATACCAAAAATTGCCGGGAAGGGAAGTCACCCGCGGGCCGGTTGCGGCCGGAGTGTTAAAATAATGCAACATCCCCCGCGCCTGAACCGGGTTTTGAAGGGTGCCCACGCACGCTGCTGCAACAACGTGCGCACGTGCGCCACCGGGCCATCAAGTGGGCGTCAGCCGAAGGAATTCCATGACTTACGTTGTTACCGAAACCTGTATCAAGTGCAAGTACACCGATTGCGTGGATGTTTGCCCCGTGGACTGCTTTCGCGAGGGGCCGAACATGCTGGTGATCGACCCGGACGAATGCATCGACTGCACATTGTGCGTTGCGGAATGTCCGGTCGAGGCCATTTTTGCGGAAGATGACGTGCCGGACGACCAGAAGGAGTTTACGGCGCTCAATGCGGAGCTGGCAAAGGATTGGCCGGCCATCATCGAGAAGAAGGACGCGCCGGCGGATGCGGACGAGTGGGCCAAGGTCAAAGCCAAGCGGGACAAACTCGAGAAGTAGTTCTGCTGTTGCGGG
>CAZXNF010000646.1:921-1966 GCA_964641785.1 uncultured Streptomycetaceae bacterium
CGCCCAATAGCGGCGGGGCCCCTGCTCCGCGCTCGCCACGTGCATGCCTCCGAGTAGGCCAAGGTCAAAGCCAAGCGGGACAAACTCGAGAAGTAGTTCTGCTGTTGCGGGTGGGCGTCCGCATCGCACGCGCTCCCGGTCGCATCCCCGCCCAATAGCGGCGGGGCCCCTGCTCCGCGCTCGCCACGTGCATGCCTCCGAGTGGGCCAAGGTCAAAGCCAAGCGGGACAAGCTGTAGAAGTAACTAGTCGTACGTCAGCGCCTTGGCCTTGCCCCAGAACACGCGGTACGACAGCGCGGTATAGGCCAGGATGCACGGCAGCACGATCAGTGCGCCGATCAGCACCACCTTGAGCGCGGAGGGGTGTGCCGCGGCTTCCCAGATCGTCAGCCGGTCGATCACCACGTACGGGAACAGGCTGTAGGCGAGCCCGGCGAAGGCGAACACGAAGATCGTCACCGCGCCCGCGAATGGGACCCATTGCAGATGCAGCGCGCCGCGCTTGATGCGGCCGAGTGAAATCCACACGGCAGCGCCGACGGCGAGGCTGGCGGCGGGGAGCAGCATGAGCGCCAGCGTCCGCGGAAAGTCGAACCATTTCGCCTGCACGGTGGCGCTGACCAGTGGGGTCGCTAGGCTGACCGCTGCCACCCCGAGCGCGACCCACAGCATTCCCCAGCGCGCCCACGCGACCGCTTTGCGCTGGAGTTCGCCCTCGCTCTTCAGGATCAGCCACGTCGCCCCCAGTAGCACGTAGCCGCCGCAGAGGCTGGCGCCCACTACCACCGCGAACAGGAAGTAGATGAAGCCGGTCTCGAAGCCGGTGATGTAGTGCGCGAGCATGACGCCCTGCGCGAACGCGGCCAGGAAGGAGCCGAACCAGAACAGGCCGTTCCACAGTTCGCGATGCCAGCCTTCCGCCTTCACGCGGAATTCGAAGGCGACGCCGCGGAACATCAGCCCGATCAGCATCGCCACCACCGGCAGGTACAGCGAGGTGAGAATGATGCCGTGCGCGACCGGAAAGGCGATGAGCAGCAGGCC
>CAZXNF010000647.1:0-1958 GCA_964641785.1 uncultured Streptomycetaceae bacterium
ACGCGCAGGGGGCCACCGCCTGCACGGCATCCAGACCTGGGTCGCGCTGCCCGCCGCGCAGGAGGAGATCGCGCCCGGCTTCGTCCATGTCCCACGCGCGCAATTGCCGGTGATCTCCCGCCCCGGCGTCACGATGCGACTGATCGTCGGCACCGCGTTCGGTGAAACAGCCCCGACGCCCTTCTACTCGCCGATCTTCTACCTCGCCGCCGACCTGGCGCCCGGCGCGACGCTGCTGCTACCGCCCGAGCACGCCGGGCGCGCGGCCTACGTGGTGGATGGAGACCTTGTCGCCGACGGGGTGCCGGTACCAGCCACACATCTCGCCGTGCTGGCGTCCGGCAATGATGCGATCCTCGAAAGCCCCGCCGGTGCGCGCGTCATGCTGTTCGGCGGCGCGAAGCTCGACGGCGACCGCTTCATCTGGTGGAACTTCGTGTCCAGCTCGCGGGAAAAAATAGAGGCGGCGAAAGCGCGCTGGGCAGCGCAGCATTTCCCGCCGGTGCCCGACGAGACGGAGTTCATCCCGCTGCCGGAGAAATAAGACGGCTGGTCGCTAGCGTTTTACCTTGACCGACGGCTCGCCCGCCTGCTTCTTCTGCATCCGCTCGTCGAAGCGCGTGAGCGTGATGATGATGCGTTCGTGCGTGCCTTCGCTGATCGGCTCGACCGCATCCTCCGCCCACACCCGGAAGGTGAGCGTGCGGCCCTCGACCTTCGTCAGTTCCGCGTGCGCGATCACTGCCATGCCGACCGGGGTCGCGGCGAAATGCTTCACGTCGAGGTGCGTGCCGACGGTCTGCTGGCCATCCGGCAGGCAGCGCTCCACCGCCGCCAGTGCGGCGGCTTCGAGCAGGTTGATCATCACCGGCGTGGCGAGCACGCGCACGCGGCCGCTGCCCACGTGGGGCGCGGTGTGTTCGTTGCCGACCGTGATGGAAGTGTCGCCGTGAAGGCCGGGAACGAGCTCGGGAGAAACGGCGGCCATGGGTACCCTCAGGTCGGGTGCTTCGCGCGCAACGCCGCCACCTGCTCCGGCGTCAACGCCCGCACGCGCTGGCCGCGCAACAGCAGGTACAGCTTCGCGGTCGCTTCCAGTTCCTCGACGGCATCGGCCGCGGCGGCAAGGCTCGTACCCGCCACCACCGGGCCGTGATTCGCAAGCAGCACGGCGTGATGCTTGCCGGCGAACCCGCGCACGGCGTCCGCGAGCCCCATGTCGCCCGGCGCGTAGTAAGGCACCAGCGGCAGGCTGCCGATGCGCATGACGTAATAGGCGGTCAGCGGCGGCAGCACGTCTTTCGGATCGACTTCCTCCAGCACGGACACCGCGACCGAATGCGTGGCGTGGAGATGGACCACCGCGGCGTTTTTCGCCCGCTCCTGGTACATCGCGAGATGCAGGAAGGATTCCTTGGTCGGCGCATCGCCCGAGACAAGCTTGCCACCGGCATCCAGTTTGGACAGGCGCGCCGGATCGAGCCCGCCAAGATTCGACCCCGTCGGCGTCATCAGCCAGCCGTCGCCGCTGCGGACGGAAAGGTTGCCGGTCGAGCCGTGGGTCAGCCCGCGGTCGAACATCGATCTTCCGAGCGCGCACAGTTCTTCGCGCAGCTTCGCTTCAGCGGTGTTGATCATCGGGTCATGCCGCCAGGGACAGCGCTTTCTCGAAAAAGTCCAGTCCGCCGAAGTTGCCTGATTTGAGCGCGAGTTTCAACCTCGGGTCGCCGAGGGAGAGCGTCCAGGGCACGCCGGGGTCGATCGTCGGGCCGATGGCGAGCGCGTGCACGCCCAGCGCCTTCACCACCGCGCCGGAAGTCTCGCCGCCGGCGATCACCAGCCGCCGCACGCCGCGCGCCACCAATTCCCTGGCCATCAGCGCGAGCGTGTCCTCCACCAGCGTCGCCGCCGCGTCCTGGCCGAGCCTGCGCTGCACCTCCGCCACCGCTTCCGGCTCG
>CAZXNF010000648.1:0-1957 GCA_964641785.1 uncultured Streptomycetaceae bacterium
CGTCAACACCGAAGAGGACTTCAAGACCTGGATGGCATCGAAGGCGTCCGGCGGCGCGTCCGCGCCGAGTTCCTCCTTGAGGTAGCGGGACAGCGCCTGCGCGAGCGGCAGGCCGGGCTCGGGGCCGCCCGCCACCGCGCGCCGGTCGATCCACTGCAGGAACTGCGTGACCGTGTCCGCCGGCGACACGATCACGCGCCGGAACGCCTTCGGCAGCGCCTTGACGAGCGCGCCCACCTTGTCGCGGATCATGCCGGGC
Organism: uncultured Streptomycetaceae bacterium; assembly: GCA_964641785.1. Taxonomy (GTDB): domain Bacteria; phylum Pseudomonadota; class Gammaproteobacteria; order Burkholderiales; family SG8-41; genus CAZXNF01. The sequence goes on from CAZXNF010000648.1 coordinate 260, forward strand.
ACCAGCCAGTCGAAGGCCGCCTCGGGCGCTTGGTTCAGCACCGGCAGCGGCAGCGTCACGGTGACGCCGTCCACCGGATGGCCCGGCTCGAAGCGGTAGGTCAGTTTCAGCCGCACCCCGCCCAGTTCCAGCGCGTCCGGATATTGGACTTCCGTGATGTCGCTGGCGGCGTGGCGCATCAGGTATTCGCGCGTCAGCAGCAGCCGCTGCGGCTCGCTGCGCTCGATCTCCGTTCGCCACGCCTCGAACCCCGCGCCGTTGACGATGTCCGCCGGCACGCGCTCGTCGTAGAAGGCGTAGATCGCCTCTTCGGACACCAGCACGTCGCGCTTGCGCGCCTTGGCCTCCAGCGCCTCGACTTCCTTCACCAGGCGCCGGTTGTGAGCGAAGAACGGGGCCCTCGTCTCGTATTCCCCCGCCACCAGCGCCTGCCGCAGGAAGATCTCGCGCGCCTCCTTCGGATTGACCGCGCCGTAATGCACCGGCCGCCGGGGCACGATGGTCAGCCCGTAGAGGGCCACCCGCTCCCACGCCGAAACCATGGCGCGTTCCTTCTCCCAGTGCGGGTCGAAGTACTGGCGGGTGACCAGCCCTGCTGCCAGCGGCTCTATCCACTGCGGTTCGATCTTCGCCACGCAGCGCGCATAGAGCCGTGTCGTTTCCGCCAGTTCGGCGGCCATCACCCACTTGGGCCGCGCCTTCTTCAGGCCCGAGCCGGGAAACACGGCGAACTTGATGCCGCGCGCGCCCAGGTACTGGTCGTCGGCCTCGTTCTTGGTTCCGATATTGCCAAGCAACCCTGCCAGCAGCGCACGATGAATCTGTTCGTAGGTGGCGGGCTGCGTATTTGGTCGGAAGTCCATTTCTGAGATGTGCGCGTGCAGCTGCCGGTGCACGTCCCGCCACTCGCGCAGCCGGCGATGCGACAGGAACTTCGCGTGCAGCAGCTCGGTCAGCGCGCGGTTCGACTGCTTGTTCTTGGTGGCGTCCGCGAAGAAGGCCCAGATGTTGAGAAAGGCCATGAAGTCGGAGCGTTCGTCCGCGAAGTGCAGGTGTGCTTCGTCCGCGGCTTTCGTGCGCTCGAAGGGCCGGTCGCGCGGGTCCTGCACTTCCAGCGCGGAGGCGATGATCAGCACCTCGGCGAGGCAGCCTTCGCGCTTGGCCGCTACGATCATGCGGCCAATGCGCGGATCGAGCGGCAGCTTCGCCAGCTCCCAGCCGATGGGCGTCAGCCGGTTGCGGTCGTCCACCGCACCCAGTTCCGCAAGCTGCTGGTAGCCGTCGGCAATGGCCCGCGGCAGTGGCGGCTCGACGAAGGGGAAATCCTCGACCTCGCCGATCTTCAGCGCCTTCATGCGCAGGATCACCGCCGCCAACGAGGAGCGCAGGATCTCCGGCTCGCCGTACTCGGGGCGCGCCGCGAAATCCTCCTCGGCGTAGAGCCGGATGCACACGCCGGGCCCGAGTCGGCCGCAGCGGCCCGCGCGCTGGTTGGCCGAAGCGCGCGCGATCTTCTCCACCAGCAGCTGCTCGACCTTGTTGCGCACGCTGTAGCGGTTGATGCGCGCGAGCCCCGCGTCCACCACGCTGCGGATGCCGGGCACCGTCAGCGAGGTTTCCGCCACGTTGGTGGCCAACACGATCCGCCGTGCGCCCGAAGGCTTGAAGACCCGCTCCTGCTCCGCCACCGACAGCCGC
>CAZXNF010000649.1:0-1956 GCA_964641785.1 uncultured Streptomycetaceae bacterium
CGGTGCGGTTGACCACTTCGATGCGCTCGCCGAAATGCGGCGCCGCATGCCGCGCGAAGGTGCGCGCGGCTTCATCGCTGCCGCCGCCCGCCTCGAAGGGCACGATGAGCTGGATCGGCGCTGCAGTCACGGCATCGGTTTCCATCACAGCGTCAGGCCGCCATTGACGTGCCAGACTTGCCCCGTCACGTACGCCGCATCTCTGTTGCACAGGCACTCCACCACCGCAGCAACCTCGTCAGTCGTACCGAGACGTCCGAGCGGCACCTGCTCCTCTGCGCGACGCCACGCCTTGTCATCGAGCGCTGCCTGCACGCCCGGATCCTTGCGGATGAAGCCAGGCACCACGGCGTTTACTGTGATCGCGCGCGGAGCGATTTGCACAGCGAGCGATTTCACCAGTGCCTCAAGTCCCGCCTTGGCGGCGGCGGATGCCGGGAAGCTGTCACCACCCATCCGGTATACGTGTGCGAGGAAGGAGCTGGTGCTTACAATGCGGCCTCCGTCACCCATGAGAGGCAGCGCGGCGCCGGCCATCCGGAAGAAATCTTTGGTGATGACGTTGAGCGAAGGCTCGAAAGTGACCTCATCCAGCACGCTGATACCCGTCTTTTGCGCATAGCCTGCGTTGCTGACCAGCACATCGATACGGCCGAATGCGGCCCCGCACTCGTCGACGATCCGCTGCGCCGTGGCCGCTGCGCCCAGATCCCCGACGACCGTGCGGATCGTTGCCCCGGCATGCGCCGCGGCCTTCGCCACACTTTTCAGTGCACGACTATTGCTACCCGTGTGAAGCAGCAGACTACTACCCGGCACCGCCAGCCGCCGGGCGATGGCGGCACCGATGCCGGAGGCCGCACCTGTGACGACGGCAACACGCTGCGAGGGGACAAGTCCGGAAATCATCGCTGGTTCATTCCGGTTGTACGCCGGCCTCACGCACCACTTTCCCCCATTTCGCCACCTCGACGCCGATAAATGCCGCGAACTCACCCGGCGTGCCGCCGGTGGTTTCGTAACCTTGGTCAGCGAAGCGCTGGCGGATATCGGACGCGCGCACCACGCGGTTGATCTCCGCGTTCAAGCGGTCCACCGCCGGTGCAGGGGTGCCCGCTGGTGCGAGCACGCCATACCATGTGGTGGCTTCGTAGCCGGGAACGCCCGCCTCTGCGACGGTCGGCACCGCTGGCAGCGCGGTCGCACGCGTGGAACCGGTTACCGCCAGGGCCTTTACCTTGCCCGCCTTGACCTGCGGCAGCGCCGGCATGGTCGAAAACATGATCTGCACCTGCCCGCTCATCACGTCGGTCAGTGCCGGTGCACCACCCTTGTACGGCACGTGGACAAGATCGACACCCGTCAACCGCTTGAACAACTCGCCCGCGAGGTGGGGCGCCGTGCCACTTCCGGACGACGCGTAGTTCATCTGTCCAGGCTTTGCTTTCGCGAGAACAATGAGCTCCCGGACAGACTGCACAGGCACCGCCGGATGCACGATCAAAATGAGCGGCGTGAATCCAATATAAACAACCGGTGCAAAATCATCCTTAAGCCGGTAGCGCAAATCCTTGTAGAGCGTCGCACTGACGGCATGTGAGAAGTTGCCGAGCAGGATCGTGTAGCCATCCGCCTGCGACCGCGCGACCAGTTCCGCGCCCAGATTGCCGCCCGCACCCGGCCGGTTGTCGATTACGACCGGCTGCCCGACGTTCTCGGAAAGTCTCTGACCGACGATGCGGGCGGGCACATCCGAACCACCACCCGGCGGAAACGGCGAGATCAGCCGGATCGCCTTGACCGGATAGGACTGGGCGTGCGCAGCGGTAACGGCGCAAAGCGTGAGGAACATCAGGAAAACATGAGCACGCATGACTTTTACTCCTTCTTGATCAGTCCGACCTTCAGCAGCCGGTCGAGCTTGGCCACCTCGGCCTTCACGACCTTGTCGAAGTC
>CAZXNF010000650.1:0-1955 GCA_964641785.1 uncultured Streptomycetaceae bacterium
ATGTTGGACGAGGCCATGTCGATCTTCGCGCGCACGACCATCGCGCCGTCCGGATGTTTGCCGTCGCGCATTTCATGGAACAGCCGCAGGGATTCGTCCGCCGGGCGGTCGCGCCAGGGGCTGTTCTTGCCGGGTTCGCTGAAAGTGCCGCGGCTCGCGTGCATCTCGTCGGCGGTCTGCTGGTCCACGTAGGCATTGCCGCTCTGGATCAGGTGCTCCGCCGCCGCGTACATGAAGCCAAAGTAGTCCGAGGCGTAGTAGAGGTTGGGCCCCCAGTCGAAACCCAGCCATTTCACCGCGGCGAGGATGGAGTCGACGTACTCCTGCTCCTCCTTCTCCGGATTGGTGTCGTCGAAACGCATGTGGCAGGCGCCGGCGTAGTCCAGTGCGAGCCCGAAGTTGAGACAGATCGATTTCGCATGCCCGAAGTGGAGGTAGCCGTTCGGCTCCGGGGGGAAGCGGGTGCGGATGCGCGCGGCGTCTTTGGCGCCGGTGGCGTGCACTTTCGCATCGCCGGGATGCCCGCCCCAGGTGCGGGCGGCGTAGCGATCCGCGGCGAGATCGGCGTCGATGATGCCGCGGATGAAGTTGGAGGCGGGTTCGGGCGGGGTTTTCGGTTTGGCGGCAGACATCAGGCCGCTATTCTAGCCGCGGGCCACGCCGCGCTGGTGTTCCGAGTCGCGAGTTGCGACCCGGCGAACGCCGGCAACCCTACTCCAGCTTGAAATTGGTCTGCTTGACCAGCTTCGCCCAGCGGTCCTTCTCGGCGACGAGCCACTGCCCCATTTCCGGCGGGGTGCTGGTATAGGGCACGGCGCCCTGCGAGGAGAGTTTTTCGTTGAAGTCAGGGGTCCTGAGGATGCGGATCACCTCCGCATTGACTTTGTTGACGATGTCCGCCGGCGTGTTGGCCGGCGCGAGGATGCCCTGCCAGGAGCCGGTGACGAAGCCTTCCAGCCCCGGGGTTTCGCTGATGGTCGGCGTAGCGGGCAGCGCCGGGTCGCGCTTGGCGCCGGACACCGCGAGCAACCTGAGCTTGTCGTTCTTCACTTGCGGCAGCACCTGCAGCATGCCGAGGAACAGCACGTGGCCCTCGCCGATCACGGTCGCCATCACCGACGCCGCGCCGCCGCCCTTGGTGGGGAGATAGACCCAGTCGATACCCATGCGGGACGCGAAGCTCATGGCCGCGAACTGCGACGCGCTGCCCAGCCCCACCGGCACATTGAGCTTGCCGGGCCGCGCCTTGGCGAAGGTGATGAGCTCCTTCACCGAGCGCACCGGCAGGCTGGGGTGCGTCACCAGCAGGTGCGGGGAGTAGGACACCATGGTGACCGGCGCGAAGTCCTTGAGCATGTCGAAGGGCAGCTTCGGGAACACGCTGGGACTGATGGCGAGATTGCCGACGTCCATCAGGATCAGTGTGTAGCCGTCGGCTACTGCGCGCGCGACGATCTCGGCGCCGATGTTGCCGTTCGCACCCGGCCGGTTGTCGACGATGATCTGCGGTCCCCAGGTTTCGGTGAGCCGGGGGCCGATCAGGCGCGCCAGGATGTCGGAGGTGCCGCCGGCGGGGAAGGGCACGACGACGCGGATGGGTTTCGCGGGCCAGGTCGGCACTTGCGCGTGCGCGGATACTGCAAGTGCGGCGGTCAGAGCGGTGGCAACGACGCGAAACATGAAGGGCTCCCCGGGGACTGGTTATTTATTGTTCGATGCGGACGTTGGCTTCCTTGATGACCTTGGCCCACTTGGTCACCTCGGCCTGGAGGAAGGCGGTGAACTCGGCCGGTGTGCCGCCCACCGGGTCGATGCCGAGCTGCACGAAGCGTTCGCGGACCTCCGGTTTCTGGATCGCGGCCTGCGCGGCTTTCGACAGGGTGGCCACCACGGGCTTCGGCGTGCCGGCGGGCGCGAGTACGCCGACCCAGGTGCCGCCGACGACGGGGATGCCC
>CAZXNF010000651.1:0-1952 GCA_964641785.1 uncultured Streptomycetaceae bacterium
GCGTCGCGCGCCGTGGCGGACGACATCGCTGAACTGGCCGCATGGTTTGGCGCGCTGGTGCGGAGCGTGCCCTTGCGCGTGCGCCTGGAGAGCATCGAATCCGACAGTTGCCGTCTGTTCCACGTGGACGCCGCGCGCCTGCGCCTGCTCGTGACGTACAGCGGCTTCGGCACGCAGTGGGTCTACAACGATAATGCGTGCCGGGCCCAGATGGGTTTACCGGGACGCAGCATGGCGCAAGCCAACGCGGCGATCGTGCCGCGTCCGCAGGAGATCCAGGCACTGCGGCCCTGGTGGATCGCCATCCAGAAGGGCGACGCCTATCCGCGCAATTGCGGCAATGCCATCGTGCACCGCTCGCCACCCCTGCAGGCCGGCGGCGATCGGCGCCTGCGTCTCTGTATCGATCTCGCATGAAGACCGCCGCACCGGCATCCGACCCGGAGTGCGCCTTGGTGGAGGCACAGCTCCCGCGTGCCCGTGCCTGTGTCGCCCGGCTGCTGAGCGAGGCGGCCGCCGCAGGGGTGCCGGACAAGGCGATGATGGCAGCCCTGCTGGCGGAAGTGCTGCAGCGTCTTCACACCAGCAATGGCCCGCTGGCGCTCGCAGCCGTTTTCGGGAATATCGCGGGCGCCATCGCCAAGACCGTTACGCCACACGCAACGTTCAATCAACGGAGACTCTCTTGACTGCATCCCAGTCCGCCGGCCCCGCCGCGTGGCGTAAACTCAAGTACCCTTTCCCCCGATGGCGCAAGATCAAAGAGGAATAACGCTACCGTGTTTGCACTCAGTGGCCTGCGGCATGACTATGCGGGGTGGCGCGTGCTCGACATTCCGGACTGGACGGTCGCGCAGGGCGAGCAATGGCTCGTTCTCGGCGCCTCCGGCAGCGGCAAGAGCACGCTGCTGCACGTGCTCGCCGCGATACTGCGGCCGACCGCGGGTCGCGTCGAAGTGGCCGGGCAGGACCTGTCCGCGCTGGGCGGCGCGGCGCTCGATCGCTTCCGCGGCCGCCACATCGGCATCGTGCTGCAACGGCTGCACCTCGTGGCCAGCCTGACCGTCCTGCAGAACGTGCAGCTCGCGCAGTATCTGGCCGGCTTGCCACAGGATGCCGCCCGCGCCCGCGAGGTGCTGGCCGGACTCGGCATCGCCGACAAGCTCGCGGCGCGTCCGGCCGAGCTGTCGCAGGGACAGGCACAGCGCGTGGCGATAGCCCGCGCCATCGTCAACCGCCCGCAAGTGCTGCTGGCCGACGAGCCGACCGCCAACCTGGACGATGGGCATGCGCTTGAAGCGATCGACCTGCTGGCGGGGCAGGCGCAGGCCTGCGGCGCGACGCTGCTGATCGCCACCCACGACCAGCGCGTGAAAGCGCGTATCGCCAACCACCGGATGCTGGCGGCATGAACCTCGCCACGATCAGTATTGCCTATTTGCGCGCCCGCAAGCTCTCGACGCTGCTGGTGGTCGTACTGCTGGCGCTGGGTGTTGGCACGATCACGCTGCTCGCGCTGGTCAGCAGCCAGATCGAAGAGCGCATGCGGCGCGATGCCGAGGGCTTCGACCTCGTGATCGGCGCCAAGGGCAGCCCCATGCAGATCATCCTGTCGTCGATTTACGCACTCGACGTGCCGACCGGCAACATCCCGCTCGCACAGGCGGAGGAACTGGCGAAACACCGGATGGTGAAGCAGGCCATTCCGCTCGCGCTGGGCGATTCCTACAAGGGCTTTCGCATCGTCGGCGCGCCAACCGACTATGTCGCGCATTACGGTGGCGAGCCGGCGGCGGGCCGTCTGTACGCAAAGCCGATGGAGGCCGTGCTCGGTGCGACCGCCGCCCGCACCATCGGCCTCGGCGTGGGGGACGCGTTCTCCGGCGCGCACGGACTCGATGAAGGCGGGGACACGCATGCGGACAAGCCCTATACGGTGGTCGGCGTGCTCG
>CAZXNF010000652.1:0-1947 GCA_964641785.1 uncultured Streptomycetaceae bacterium
GGCGTGGCGCGACAGGCGCCCCAGGCCTCGCTTGGTGTCCCGGAGCAAGACCCGTGCAACGATGCGTGGGGACGCCATCTCATGTCAGAGATCCACGCTTTGCGCGGTGCTCTGGAGGGACAGATTGCCGGTCTCGCCTGGACCGAGCATCAGCGCCGCGATCCGGTGCGGACGCAGCTATTACGCGATTTTCTGACCAGCGGCTTTACCCCGGCCCTGGCACGCACGATCACGGATGCGATGCCCGGCGACCGTGTGAACGCCTCGGGGGCGGTGCAGTGGGCGCAGGCCGTTCTCGGCCGCAACCTGTCCGTCGCCCAGGAAGACGCATGTGTGGTCCGCGGCGGCATTTATGCGCTGGTCGGGCCCACCGGCGCCGGCAAGACCACCACCACTGCGAAACTCGCCGCCCGCTGCGTGGTGCGGCATGGCGCGGACCGGCTGGCACTGCTGACCACGGACAGCTACCGGGTGGGTGGACACGACCAACTCCGGGTGTACGGCAAGATCCTCGGCGTTCCGGCGCATGTGGTGCGGGACGCGGACGATCTCCACGTGCGTCTCGCAGAGTTGAAAAACAAGCACATGGTGTTGATCGACACCATGGGTATGAGCCAGCGTGACGAGCAGGTACCCGAACAGCTCGCCATGCTGGACGCTTGTGGGGTGCAGCGGCTGGTATTGCTGGCCGCCACGGCTGGTGCCGCGCAGCTGGAGGACGTAGTACGCGCCTACCGAGGCAAGCAGTTGCATGGGGCCATCATCACCAAAACCGACGAGGCGGTCGGGCTGGCCGGTGCGCTCGACGTCGTGCTCCGCCACAAGCTCATTCTGCACTACGTGGCCAATGGTCAACGCGTGCCGGAGGATTTGCACCCCGCGCAGCCTGCGCTGCTGGCGCGCGCGGCGTTGCGCCCCAGTGACGCGGATGCCGGCATCGGATTCACGGATGCTGAATTGCCGCTGCTGGCCGGCGCGTTCCATGCCGCTCGGGCACCCGCAGCAGGAGCCTCCCATGCGTAACGCACCCTACGCGAAAAGCGATCAGGCCGAAGGCTTGCGACGCCTCTGCGGACGACAGTCTCGGCAGTTGGTGAGCGTGGCAGCCGCCACGTCAGGTGCAGGCCGTACGGCGTTCATCCTGCATGTTGCCGTTGCGCTGGCCACGCTGGGGCGCCGTGTGCTGATCATCGATGAGAACAAGGGTCTGGGCAACGTCAATGACGTGCTGGGGCTGGGGCTGCGGTACGACCTCGCTCATGCCATTGCGGGCGACCGGGACATGCGGGAGATCTGCCGCCCCGCCCTGGTGGGGATCAAGCTGCTGCCCGCCGCCCAGGTTGCGCGCGATCCGGCGCTGGTCGAGGGGCCGCGCTGTTCCGAGTTGCTTGCCGCTGCTGCTGCCGATGCCGACGTGGTGCTGGTCGACACCGCCGCTGCGAGCGCCGGCCGACGCTGGCCACTGTACGGTGAGCACAGTCACCTCGTCATGGTACCGGCAGGCGCGGAGGCGGTGACGGCGGCCTATGGCTTCATCAAGCAGCACGCGCAGAACGTGTGGCACCCGCCGCTGGGCATCGTGGTGTCACGCGTCGCATCCGTGGCCCAGGGCGAAGCCATACACGCCAATCTTTCCGATGTTGCAAAGCGCTTCCTTGCGCGTCCGCTACCACTCGCCGGCGTCTGGGGAAGTGATCTTGCCGTGCCCCTCGCGCTGCGCGCAAGACAAACAGTCAATGCCACCGATGTGGAGCATGCGGTTTCCCGTCGCTGCGCCGACATCGCCAATCAGCTGATCGGGGGCGCGCCCAACGTCGCGCCGTCCCTTCCGGTACCCTGGCTCGCACGCCTGTTGCGTGCGGCGCCGTCCTCAACCGCCTGGAGTGCCACATGAGCGCCCGCACCGACACGAATCCCGCTGCCGCATCGCGCAAGCCCGCCAATCCC
>CAZXNF010000653.1:0-1947 GCA_964641785.1 uncultured Streptomycetaceae bacterium
GGCGGCGAACTTCTTTCCAGGACGATCGCGCACTGTGACGCTCGGGTTGACTCTAGGGTAAATGGGGTCATACTCATTTACGGCTAGCAAGCCCACACTGCGGCACCAGCCTCACGCAGAAACCAGCCGCTCGTACTTCGCCTGCAACTGTTCCTTCGTTTCCACATGCCGCGGATCGTTCGGGATGCAATCGACCGGACACACGATCTGGCACTGCGGCTTGTCGTAATGCCCGACGCATTCGGTGCACAGCTTCGGGTCGATCTCGTAGATCTCCTCCCCTGCCGAGATCGCCCCGTTGGGGCACTCCGGCTCGCACACGTCGCAATTGATGCAGGCGTCCGTAATCAGCAATGCCACGGGATCAGCCGCCCATCTGCTTGATCTTGGCCTTGAGCCGGGTCGCCACCAGCGGACTGACGAATTTGCTCACATCGCCGCCCATCACGGAAATCTCGCGCACGATCGTTGCGGAGATGAACATGTGCTGCTCGCCGGGCGTCAGGAACACGGTTTCCACGTTGGGGTAGAGCCCGCGGTTCATGCCGGCGAGCTGGAATTCGTATTCGAAGTCCGACACCGCGCGCAGCCCCCGCATCACGACCCACGCGCCCTGCTGCTGCACGAAGTCCATCAGCAGGCCGGAGAACCCCATCACCGTGACGTTCTGGCAGTCCTTCAGCACTTCGCGCGCGATCTCGACGCGCTCTTCCAGCGTGAAGAAGGGGCGCTTGGCCTTGCTGTCGGCGATGGCCAGGACCAGATGGTCGAAGAGTTTCGCGCCGCGGCGCACGAGGTCTTCGTGGCCCAGCGTCATGGGATCGAAAGTGCCGGGGTAGACCGCTTTACGGTTCATCGTCTGCGCGCTCCCATCTGATCTTTCCCTCGTCCGCACCAGCGGATGAGGGCCATTCTCACCCTCTCCCTTCGGGAGAGGGCCGGGGTGAGGGATAGCGCGTTCCGGCTATCTCCCATTATTCAACGCTCAATAACTGGTAATGCACGGCGCCGGCCGTGGCCGCCTTGGTCGCCCGCCAGCCGGGCGGCGGCGCGAAATGCTGCGCACGCGGAGACTCCACGTACACCCGTGCGCCGGGATTCAACCTCGCCGCCAGCGGCGCCAGCAGGCGGCCCAGCAACGACGACTCGAACGGCGGGTCCAGAAACACCACGTCATAGTGCCCGGCGTGGGTCGCAAGAAATTGTAGCGCATCGCTGCGCACGACCTCCAAGGCGTTCCCGCCCAGGAGCCGCGCATTGTCGGCGAGCGCTGTCTGCACCGCGCGATTCTGTTCGACCAGCACCACGCGCGCTGCGCCGCGCGAGGCCGCTTCGAAGCCGAGCGCGCCGCTGCCGGCGAAGAGATCGAGGCAGGCCAGGCCCGTGAGGTCCTGCCCCAGCCAGTTGAACAGCGTCTCGCGCACGCGGTCGGGCGTGGGCCGCAGGCCGGTGCGCGGTGGAAAGCGCAGCACGCGGCTGCGCCACTGCCCGCCAATAACCCTGACTTTGTTTGCGACTGCGTCCGCCATGACAGCGGATGGTAGCCGATGACGGGCGATCAGCGCGCGGCCGCGGTCCTGGCTTCGTCGCCCCCGACGACCACCGTGATCAGCCGCGCCGGATCGACACGGCGGGTGAAGGCGTCGCGGATCTGCGCGGTCGTCGTTTTGTCCACGGCGGCCACGAAGTCTTCGAGGTAGGTCAGCGGCAGATTGTAGAAGCCGATGACGGCCAGGTTGTCCAGGATCTTGCGGTTGGAGTCGATGCGCAGCGGAAACCCGCCGATGATGTTCTGCTTGGCGCGCACGAGCTCGTCTTCCGTCGGGCCGCTCTTGACGAAGCCCTCCAGCGTCGCCCGCACCACGGCCAGCGCGTCCGCCGCCTGGTCCTTACGCGTCTGCAGTCCCAGCATGAAGGGGCCCGCCTGCTGCAGGGGCGCGAAATAGC
>CAZXNF010000654.1:0-1944 GCA_964641785.1 uncultured Streptomycetaceae bacterium
GACAAGATCCACAGCTGGTTCATGGACATGAACCTGCTGCTCGGCTACTGGGGCGAGACCACCCGCACCTACCACCATACCGCGCCGACCAATTCGCTGTTCGCGTTGCACGAAGCGCTGCTGCTGATCCGTGAGGAAGGGCTGGAGGCGTGCTGGGCGCGCCACCACCGACACCACGTCGCGCTCAAGGCCGGGCTCGAGGCGATGGGCCTCAAGTTCCTGGTCCAGGAGCAGTTCCAGGTGCCGCAGATGAACGCGGTGCGCTGCGCCGAAGGCGTGGACGAAGCCGCGGTGCGCAAGACGCTGCTGTCGGAATTCGGGATCGAAATCGGCGCCGGCCTCGGCCCGCTGGCCGGCAAGATCTGGCGCTTCGGCCTGATGGGCTACTCGTGCCGCCCGGACAACGTCATGCTGTGTCTGTCCGCGCTGGGTTCGGTGCTGGAGGACATGGGCTACCCGGTCCACGTGGGTGACGCCGAGGGCGCGGCGCACGGGGCCTACGCCCAGATGCACGCCAACGAGGCGCAGGCCAAGAAGAAGCGGGTGGCGCGGGCGGCCTGACGCCCGGCAGGGCAATGGCGGACGGCGGCGCAGCGGCGCTGCCCCGCTATATAATCGAGTTATATGTCTGCCATAGCCGCGCAGCGTTTTGCCATCCTGTTTGCCGACATCGCCAGCAGCACCGAGCTGTATGACACGCTGGGTGACGCGCGGGCGATGGCGATCATCGAGTCCGTCCTGGACCAGGCGCGCATTGCGGTGCTGGCCCACGAGGGCCGCGTCGTCAAGACCATCGGCGATGAAGTGATGGCGGTGCTGTCGTCGGCCGACGAGGGCATGCTGGCGGCGAGCGACATCCAGCTCCGCATCGCAGGCATGCCGGTCACCGACAACCACAAGCTCGCCATCCGCATCGGCTTTCACTACGGGCCCGCGATCGAGGAGCGTAACGACTACTTCGGCGACGCCGTCAACGTCGCCGCCCGCATGACCGCGCTCGCCAAGGGCGGGCAGATCATCACCAACGCGGAAACCGTGGCGGCGCTGTCGCCGCTCCTGAGCCAGTCCACGCGTGATCTGTATTCGATGCCGGTCCCCGGCAAGCAGGAAGAGATCCGCATCTGCGAGGTGATCTGGCAGGACGGCGAAGAACTCACCATGATGACCTCGCGCGACGTGCCGGTCAGCGAGTGGGAGTCCAAGCTCGTCGTCCGGTACGCCAGCCGCGAAATCGTGATGAGCTCGCGGCACGCCACCGTCACCATGGGGCGCGACGCGGTGAACGAGCTCGTGATCGGCGACCGCAAGGCGTCGCGCATGCACGGCCGGATCGAGTGCCGGCGCGGCAAGTACTACGTGGTCGACCAGAGCACCAACGGCACCTTCGTGACCATTGAGGACGATGCGGAGATCGTGCTGAAACGTGAGCAGCTCATGCTGCGCGGGCGCGGCCACATCAGCTTCGGCCACGCTTCCGCCGAGCCCGGCGCGGAGCTCGTGCACTTCGAGTTCCCGTAAGCCCCTTGCGGGAACGACAGCCCGGCCGGGCCGTCACATCATCAGCTTCTTCGCCATCTCCGGATTCTTGACGACAGCCGACCGTCGCGCGGGTGGCGCGGCGTAGAGCGCCGCGGGCGGGTATTCGTCCAAGCGCGCGAGCGTTTCCGCCGCTTTGCACTTCGCGTCGAACCGCACCGTGACTTCCTCGCCAGCCGTGGCGCCCAGCGTGAAGCAGGCAGCGCCCAGCTTCGCATTCAGCGGCGCCAGCACGGCGGCCGCCACCAGCTCGCTGACGGGGCCGGCGCCGCCCATCAGCATCAGGTCGAACTTGCCGCCGGCGAGCGGCGCGGCCATCGCCACGAGCGGCAGCGCGGGCACCTCGCGCGCCATCGCGAGCTCCGCCGGCTTGCCGGGCAACCCCTCGAACTGCAGGAAGACGCGCCG
>CAZXNF010000655.1:0-1278 GCA_964641785.1 uncultured Streptomycetaceae bacterium
GCCATCACGGCCGCAAGCGAGTTGGCGACCGCCATGCCGAGGTCGTTGTGGCAATGCGTGGACCAGATCACCTTGTCGGCGTTCGGCACGCGCGCGATCAGCTGCCGGAAGCGCTCGCCCCACTGTTCCGGGATGCTGTAGCCGACAGTATCGGGCACGTTGATGGTCGTAGCACCCGCCTTGATGACGGCATCGAAAATCCGGCACAGGAAGTCGAGGTCCGAGCGCGCCGCGTCTTCCGCCGAGAACTCGACGTCATCGGTGTACTGCCGCGCGAGCTTGACCGCGGCCACGGCGGCATCCACCACCTGCGTGGGCTCCATCCGCAGCTTCTTTTCCATGTGGATGGGGCTGGTCGCGATGAAGGTGTGCACGCGCGAACGGGCGGCCACGCGGACGGCCTCGCCGCAACGGCGCACGTCGCGTTCGTTCGCACGCGCCAGGCCGCAGATCGTGCTGTCCTTCACCGCGCGGGCGACCGCCTGCACGGCGTCGAAATCGCCATCACTGGACGCCGGGAAACCCGCCTCGATGACGTCCACGCGCATGCGTTCCAGCTGCTTGCCGATGCGTACTTTTTCGTCCTTCGTCATGGACGCGCCGGGGCTCTGCTCGCCGTCGCGCATGGTGGTGTCGAATATGATCAAACGGTCTTCGCTCATGGCTTTCTCCATCGTCCTGCTGTTGTGGCACCGGGCCCGGGCGCAAAGTCCGCGGACCTCGCGTGCGCCGCAAGGGTATAAGACTCCCGGCCGGTTTGCACCGGGAGAACCAAATCAGATTGTGTGGGGGTTATTGCGCGCGGCCGCGCAGCAGCAGCGACAGAAGAGCGGCCGGCAGAAGGCCGACCGACGCGGCGAGGAGGGCCGCGGAAAGCGTCTGGTCATGGCCCCTGAGGGCCTGCTGCTGGGAAAACATGGCTTGAATATAGCGGCTTTCGCGAGGGGCGGCAACGGGCCCACTCAACATGACAACTAGGGCGCCGGGGAGGCGGGCTTCCGCTTGGCCAGGCCCCACAACCATAGAGCGTAACCGGATACGGCGTACGCGCAGAACAGCGTGAACAGCATTTCCGGCAGCGTCGACGACACCATCACCACGCCCACCAGTCCCAGCACGAAGCCGACGATGACGTGGAAGGGGACGCTTTTCCGCAGGTTGATGTCCTTGCCGCTGTAGTACTTGAAGTTGCTCACCATGGTGAGGCCGGCGAACATCGTCAGCACCCAAGCCAGCCATTTCACGTCCGCCCCGAGGATCTGCTACTCGTTCAGCGCC
>CAZXNF010000655.1:1288-1941 GCA_964641785.1 uncultured Streptomycetaceae bacterium
CCTCAAGCTGGGTGTTGAAGCGGGCCAGCCGCAGTGCGGCGCAAGCGCAGTAAATGAAGGCCGCGATCCAGCCGAGCTTGGTGGTCAGCCACGGACCGAGGAAAGGCAGCCGCTCCATGTCGGCGAAATCCTTGAGCGCCCACACGTAGACGACCAGCGCGGGCGCGACACCGAAGGACACCATGTCGGACAGGCTGTCGTATTCAGCGCCGAACGCACTCTGGGTGTGGGTCCACCGCGCCACGCGGCCGTCGAGGCCGTCGAGCACCATGGCCACGAAGATCGCGATCGCCGCCGTCTCGTAGCGGCCACCCATCGCCTGCACGATGGCGAAAAAACCCGCGAACAGTGCCGCCGTGGTGAACGCGTTCGGCAGCCAGTAGATACCCCGTCGTCGCCGGCCCTTGTCCTGCCATTTGTCCGGAGAGGGATGCATGGACGCGCAGTCTACCCCGGCAGCACGGCCAGCACCGTGCTGGTCGCGTAGACCTTGTCACCGACGGCGGCGCGTGGTTCGGCATCGACCGGTAGATAGAGATCGACGCGCGAACCGAAACGGATGAACCCGAAGCGCGCGCCCCGCTGGTAGTGGTCGCCCTCGCGGGCATAGTTGAGGATGCGCCGGGCCACGAGACCGGCCACCTGTACGCAAG
>CAZXNF010000656.1:0-1938 GCA_964641785.1 uncultured Streptomycetaceae bacterium
TGATGCGAAACGCGGGCAAGGCGGCGCTGGCTTTCTGCCTATGGGGTGCGTTGCCACCGGCCGTCGCCGGGGAAGCGATGGAGGAGCCCGTCCTCAGGTTTGCGCCGAAGGCCGTGCAGCAGCGCTACGCGGAGACCTTTCCCGCGCACCGCGTATTGCGGGTCGTCGAACGCCAGGCCGGCGGTGCGCCGGTCTATCGCATCACAGTTTTCTCCCCCACCGACACGGCGGTGTATACGAAGAAGACGGGGAACGACACCATGAGCGAACTCCTGCTCCATCACGTCGGGTTGACCACCGACGGCAAAGTCCTCGAAGAGAGCCGACACGCGATACCCTAGTCCCGGGTACCAGAAGCGGTCCTGGACGGCTACCGACTATGGAATCCGAACGGCGTGAAGGGGATGGGGGTGTTCTGGACCGCGGAGCAGGAGCCGGGGCGCGAGCGGGTGTTCTCCGCCAGAGTCATCCTGTCCTCGGTGAAGGCCTATTCCGCTTCATTTATGGAAAACGGGCGTGTCGTCGCCGCCGAGCCGGCCCGGGTGCCGTGAGAAAGCGCCGCGTTGAGACCTATTGTTTCCCGAAACGCTTGAAGCGCTGTGCCTGCCTCCCATCGTAATAAGGCGGGCGCCGATTTCCATTGGTTAACCGGCTTACGGCGCAGCTGTTTACTTTCAAATACTCGGGCAGACCGTTGACCCGTAGGGCTTTTTTGTGTCCTTTTGAAAAGTTGTTAAGCGGACAGTCCGAAAGCTGGCCACTCAACCCTCTCCGTTCGGAGGAATCCGGGCGCCTGTTAACCGGCTTTTTGCGAAGCTGTTTTCTTTAAGGTTTCGCGCTAGGATGATGACCGTGAACACTTTCCCAGACCGCGTGGCCATCCTGTTCAACGGACGCCACTTCCCGTTCACTGGCAAAAGTGCCGTATAAATCTAGTTAGGTTGCTCAAGGAACCCTCATGGAAATCATCATCGGAATCGTTGTTGTCGTGGTCCTCCTGATCGTCATCGGAAAGATGAAGGGCGCGCCAGAGCCATCATCCATGTCCGATGCTGCGATCTTTCAACGCCTCCAGACGGAAGGAGCATGGATATCCAAGTACCTTAGTCAGCCGATCTCCAGCCAGCAGAGCGCTTCATTGAAAAGAATGTACGAGGAGAAGACCCAATACATTCAGAACCTAAAGGCCGAGTTAACCAAGCGCCAGATGGCGCAGGACACCCAAGCAGTACAGGCCGAGCTTGCGCCCATACTTCAACGCAGCGCCGAACTCATGCAGGAAGGCAAGTCAGAAGCAGAGGCCACCGCCCAATCCCTCAAAGAGTGGAGCGAAAAGAGCAAGTGAAGCCTTCACCACTTTCCCCCGAAGAGCAGGCCCAGTGCTGCTGGGCGCTTGCTAACAGTTATTCAGCAGCGGCGTCACGACTAGTTGAAGACGGCAGTGCCGAAACCTTCTTGCCCACCGTGTTCCTGTTGCTGCATGCGCTTGAGCTTCATCTCAAGGCATTCCTCTTCTCGCAAGGCATGAGTGACAAGCAACTTCGCAAGATCGGCCATGACCTTCTGGCCTGTCTTCGCGCCTGCAAAGAGCGCGGCTTCGCGTCGCATGTGGAATTGTCATGGCTACAGCAAATGCAAGTCGCCCGTGTCAACGTCTATTACAAGGAAAAGGAACTTGAGTACTTCGTGCCGCAGGGCAAGCGTTTCGGCGGTGTCGAACGTCTTTCTCAGACCGTCCATCGGGTGGCAAGGGGTATCTTCAACCCAATAACAGAGAAGTCATTCCGTGCGTTATCGAGGCAAGCAACCTAACATGTTGATCGACGCGGACACACAACATCAGAAGGCTGCTCCGCAGCAGTTGTTGCGCGCCGGTCATCGCCGACGTTAAGTTTCTCCTGCAAATTTGACCGCTTGCTACGGAAGGTTGTTGTAGAT
>CAZXNF010000657.1:0-1937 GCA_964641785.1 uncultured Streptomycetaceae bacterium
CGCGCGCGCGGCGCTGGTCACGCGCGGCCTGGCCGAAATCCGGCGCTGCGGCCTCGCGCTCGGCGCGAAGAGCGAAACCTTCATGGGGCTCGCGGGCCTTGGCGACCTTGTGCTCACCGCGACCTCCGATCTTTCGCGCAACCGTCGCGTCGGTCTGGCGCTGGCGCAAGGCACGCCACTGGACGCCGCCCTCGGCGGCCTCGGCCACGTCGCCGAGGGCGTTTACACCGCGCACGAGGTGGACCGCCGCGCCGCGGAACTGAAGATCGACATGCCGATCACGCGTGTGGTGCGGCGCGTGCTGGACGGAGAGCTGGGGCCGAAAGAAGCGCTGGCGGAACTGCTGGCGCGGGAGCCGAAGGCGGAGTGAAGCGCAGGCCCGGCTACAGAATCCGGTTGAACCACAGCATCGACAGCAGTGCCGCCAGCATGGCCAGCGCCGCGCCCAGGGCCGCGAACACGGCCGTGACTTCGGTGGTTTCCTGTTTTTCGATCTTCAGCTTGGCGCCGAGCGTGCGGTAGATCTTCTTCAGGTCGGTGGCGTCGCCGGCACGGAAGTATTCCGCGGCAGTGGCGGTGGCGATCTTGTTCAGCGCTTCCTCGTCGAGCCGCACCCGCATCGACCAGCCCTCGGCGGAGAGCGTTATCCCCTCTGGAGTACCCATGCCGACGGTGAATACGCGCACGCCGTAGTCGGCGGCCATCGCCGCCATCTTCTGCGCGTCGGGTCCGGTATTGCCCTGCCCGTCGGACAACAGGATGATCGCCGTCGAACGATTCGAGCCCGGCGGCACCGGCTTGAAGGGCTCGGGCGGCGGCTGATCGGGGTCGACGAACTTGGGCGGACGTGACGAGCGCCCGTTGATGATCTGCTCGACGTCGATGTTGGCTTCCGGCAGCAACGTGACCAGCGAGATCAGGATGCCGCTGCCCAGCGCGGTGCCGCGCTGGAGCTGGATGCGGTCGATCGCCTGCACGAGGTCGTCGCGGTTCCTGGTCGGCGATTGGATGAGCGCCGCGCTGCCGGCCACCGCCACCACGCCGACGCGCACCGTGTCGGGCTGTTCGGCGACGAAGGCCTTGGCCGCGTTCTGCGCGGCGGTGATGCGGTCCGGCTTGAGGTCGGTCGCGCGCATGCTGCCGGACGTATCCATCGCGAGGATGATCGTCTCGACGCGCGAAGGCAGCGGGATTACGGCGTTCGGCCTTGCCACCGCCAGCAACATGGCGGTCAGGCCCAACAGCATCAGCACGCCGGGAATGTGCCGGCGCAGACGCATCGCGCCCGGGGAAGCGCCGGTGCCTACGGTTTCCAGCGCGGCGTAGCGCTGCGCCGTCTGCTGGCGACGCGCGAGGAACCGCCAGTACAGCACCGCGATGAGCGGCACGAGCACGAGCAGCCACAGCATGCGCGGCCATTGCAGGGTGATCGTTCCCGCGTCGAACATCGTCGTAACGCTCAGACCGCCCGCGGCTGGCTGAAGCTGGCGGCGCTGGCGCCGGCGGCGAGATGGCTGCGCTGCTTGCGCAGGCGGACGAAGCGCAGCAGTGATTCCGCGAGCGGGCCGTCGGTGGCGAGTTCGAGGCAGTCCACGCCGGCCCGCGCGAGGGCGCCGCGCAGCGACTCTTCGCGCGCGGCGGCGGCGGCCGCGAAGCGCTGGCGGAAGCCGCGGTCGTGCGTGTCAACGAACAGCTGTTCGCCGGTCTCGGCGTCCTGCATGACGACGAGCCCCAGGTCCGGCAGGTCGACTTCGAGCGCGTCGTACAGGCGCACCGCGATGACCTCATGCCGGCGCGCGAGCCGTTCGAGCGCGCGGTCCCAGCCGGGCGTGCTGATGAAATCGGAGACGACGAACACGACCGAGCGGCGTTTCATCACCTGCTGCGCGTGGTCCAGTAGTTCCTTCAGGTTCGTTTCGGTGCCGCCGGCCGGCGGC
>CAZXNF010000658.1:0-1932 GCA_964641785.1 uncultured Streptomycetaceae bacterium
GATCTTGTAGCTGGTAATCGCCGACTGCCCTTCCGGCGAGAGGATCCAATCAATGAAGGCTTGCCCGAGGTCCTTCTTCAAGTGCGGATGTTTCGCCGGATTCACCAGCATCACGCCATACTGGTTGAAGAGCTTTTCGTCGCCCTCCACCAGCACCACCAGGTCACCGCGGTTCTTGAACGACAGCCAGGTGCCGCGGTCGGTCAGCACGTAAGCGTTCATCGCGGAAGCGGTGTTCAGCGTCGCCCCCATGCCGGAGCCGGTTTCGCGGTACCACGCGCCCTTGTCCTTCCCGATGTCGATGCCGGCCATGCTCCAGTAGCGCACCTCCGCGGCATGCGTGCCGCTCTTGTCCGCGCGCGAGGCGAAGGGCGACTGCGCGTCTTTCACCTTTTTCAGCGCGGCGACGATGGCCCTGCCCGTCGTTTTCGCCGGGTCTGCCTTCGGCCCGACCAGCACGAAGTCGTTGTACATCACCTCGCGGCGCGCGAGGCCAAAGCCTTCGGCCACGAATTTCTCCTCGGCCGGCTGGTCGTGCACGAACACCACATCCGCGTCGCCGCGCCGCGCCATGTCCAGCGCCTGGCCCGTGCCCAGCGCCACCACCCGCACCTGGATGCCGGTTTTCTTCTCGAAGACCGGCAGCAGGTGCCTGAACAAGCCGGACTGTTCGGTGGACGTCGTCGAGGCCAGCGTGATGAAGCGATCGGCTGCGCAGAGCGGGCTCATCCACAGTCCGGCGAGCACGATCGCCGCGCAGCGTACCCTGTGGATGTTCATACCGACTCGCCCTGGATAAACGCCTGCGCCTCCGCGGTGGACGGCGCCCGGAAAAACCGCTCCGCGGGGGTGTGCTCCACCAGCCGGCCGCGCGCGATGAACAGCACTTCGTCGGCGAGGCGCCGCGCCTGCGCGAGATTGTGGGTGCTCATCACGATCTTGGTGCCGCCCGCGTGGATCGCATCAATCACCGTCTCCACCCAGCGCGCGGCCCCCGGATCGAGGCTGGCCGTCGGCTCGTCGAGAAACAGCACGGCGGGCCGCAATGCCCACGCCCGTGCCAGCGCCAGCCGCTGCTGCTCGCCCACTGACAGGATGCGGGCCATCCGCGCCGCCGCCGAACCCATGCCCACGCGGGTCATGGCCTCCAGCGCACGGGCCTGCCGTTCCCGCACTGGCACGCCCGCCGCCGCCAGCGCGTACTCGATGTTGGCGAGCGCCGTGCGGCGCAGCATCACCGGCCGCTGAAATACCATCGCCTGAGGGGGCGGCGTGCCGGCGGCCCAGCGCACCGCACCCGCCGTGGGCGCCAGCAGTCCGTGCGCCAGCCGCATCAGCACGCTTTTGCCGGCGCCGTTGGGGCCGAGGATGACCGTGCGCGGCCCCGCCGCGAGCGCGGTCGTCACGCGGTCGATGACCGTGCGCCCGCCGGCGCTCCAGCACAGGCTTTCCAGCGCGAGCAGCGGTTCAGCCATAGCGTTTGCGCGCGAACTCGTTGATCGCATACGCCGACACATTGAGCAGCAGCACCAGCGCGATCAGCACGGCGCCCAGCGCCAGCGCCAGCGGCAGGTCGCCCTTGCTGGTCTCCAGCGCGATCGCCGTAGTCATGACGCGCGTCACCCCGTCAATGTTGCCGCCGACGATCATCACCGCACCGACTTCGGCGGTGGCGCGGCCAAAGCCCGCCATCAGCGCCGTCAGCAGGGAGAAACGGAGATCCCACAGCACCGTCAGTGCGGCCTGCGGCGTGCTCACCCGCAGCGACCGCAATTGCTCGGCATACTCCTGCCACGCGTCGTCCACGGCCTGCCGCGTCAGCGCGATGATGATCGGCGTCACCAGCACGCTCTGCGCGATCGTCATCGCCGCGGGCGTGAACAGCAGGCCCCACTCGCCGAGCGGCCCGGCACGGGACAGCAGCAGGTAGAC
>CAZXNF010000659.1:0-292 GCA_964641785.1 uncultured Streptomycetaceae bacterium
GCTTGGGGTTGCATGCGAGCCCGATCGCGATCATCACGCGCTGGCGCATGCCGCCCGAGAACTGGTGCGGGTACTGGTCGAGTCGCCGTTCCGGGTCCGGGATGCCGACGCGCTGGAGCAGTTCCAGCGCGCGTGCGCGCGCCTCAGCCTCACGCATGTTCAGATGAATCAGCAGCGGCTCCATGATCTGGAAACCGATGGTGAGCACCGGGTTGAGCGAGGTCATCGGCTCCTGGAAGATCATCGCGATGTCGCGCCCGCGGATCGCGCGCATCTTTTCTTCCGGGAGCAC
>CAZXNF010000659.1:302-1930 GCA_964641785.1 uncultured Streptomycetaceae bacterium
CCCCTGAAAGCGGATGCGGCCGCCGACGACCCGGCCCGCGGGCTTCGCGAGCAGCCGCATGATCGCGAGCGAAGACACTGATTTGCCGCAGCCGGATTCGCCGACGAGCGCGACCACTTCACCCGGCCTGACGCGATAGGAAATGCCCTCCACGGCGCGCACGACGCCGCGTGAGGTCACGAAATGAACGTGGAGGTCCTCGACGTCGAGCAGCCATTCGGCGCTGCCCGGCGCTGCGGCGTTTGCCGCCTCCTCCACGCGCTGATGTTGGGCGCGCTCGATGACTGCGCTCATGATGAGCGTCTCGTTTTATCGGATGGAAACCATCCTCAGGCTAGGGGGTGCCTGCGGGTGTGTCAAGCGCGCGGGCGTTGCTCAGGCCAGGGCCTGTTCCAGTATCCGCGCCACATGGACGGCCGTGCGGCCAGCGCCGTCGTGAATCTGATGCCGACAGCTCGTGCCGTCAGCAATCAGTAAGGTTTCGGCGCCCGCCTCACGCACCGCCGGCAGCAGGCCCGCCTCGGCCATTTTCATCGAGACATCGTAGTGCGCCGCTTCGTAGCCGAAGCTACCCGCCATGCCGCAGCAGCTCGATTCGATGGTCTTCACTTCCAGCCCGGGCACCAGTTTCAGCACCTGCTCTACGGCCGGCATCGCGGCAAAGGCTTTCTGGTGGCAATGGCCGTGCAGCAGCGCCTGCTTCTGCGGCAGCGCGTTCAATTTGAGATCGAGACGACCGGCTGCCTGCTCGCGCGCGAGGAACTCCTCGAACAGCATCGCCTGCCCGGCCAGCTTCGTCGCGTCCTCACCCGGCAGCATGGACAGGAACTCGTCGCGCAGGCCGAGGATGCAGGACGGCTCCAGGCCGACGATAGGGATGCCGCGCTCGACGTAAGGCTTCAACGCTGCCAGCGTGCGCCGCGCTTCGGCCTTCGCTTCATCAACCAGCCCTGAAGCGAGGAAGGTGCGGCCGCAGCACAGCGGACGGCCACCGTCCGCTGCACGGGCCAGATGTACCGTGTAACCGGCCGCTTCCAGCACCCGCAGCGCCGCACGCAGATTGTCCGGCTCGAAACTGTTGTTGAAGGTGTCGGCGAACAGCACGACTTCGCCCGCACCCTTGCCCTCGTGCGCCACGCGCCGGCCAGCGGGGAAAGGATCGCCGCGCCAGCGCGGAAGGCTGCGCTTCGCGGAGAAGCCCAGCAGCTTTTCGGACAGCGCGGCGAGCCCGGGGATCGTGTCGCGCAGGTTGAACAGCCACGGCAGCCGCGCGCCCCACGCAGCGTAGCGCGGCAGAAAGGCGACGAGCCGGTCCTTGAGCCGGAGGCCATGGCGCTTCCGGTAGTGATACAGAAACTCCGTCTTCATCTTCGCCATGTCCACGCCGGTCGGACATTCGCGCTTGCAGCCCTTGCACTGCACGCACAGGTCCATCGCGTCGCGCACGTCGTCGGACAGCAGCGCATCCGGGCCCAGTTGGCCGGAGATGGCGAGTCTCAGGGTATTCGCACGGCCGCGCGTCAGGTCCTTCTCGTTGCCGGTGGCACGGAACGATGGGCACATCGTTCCGGCGTCGAACTTGCGGCAATGGCCGTTGTTGTTGCACATCTCGACGGCTTTATCGAGGC
>CAZXNF010000660.1:0-1922 GCA_964641785.1 uncultured Streptomycetaceae bacterium
CGGCATCGACACCAGCCTCGATGCCGTGCGCAATTACCGGCTGACGCGCGAGAAGCGGTAAGTGGGAGGGGAAATCGTGAATCGTGAAGCGGGAAGCGGAGGACGGCTGCGGGCGCAGGTTTTCCCATTCCCCGTTTCCCATTCCCCATTCCCCGCAGCACCATGCGTCCGCTGATCTGGGCCCTCCTCCTGTTCGCCGCCGCGGTTGCGGTGGCGCTGGCGCTCGCCAACGCCACCGGCTACGTGCTGGTGGTGTGGCCGCCGTACCGCATGGAGCTCTCGCTGGCGCTGACCATTGTCGGGCTGCTCACGGTGTTCGCGCTGGCCTACCTTGCGCTGCGCTTCCTGTCGCAGGTGCTCGCACTGCCGGCGGAAGTGAAGGCCTACCGCGCGCGCCGGCGCACGCGGCAGGCGCGCCAGACGTTCAGCGAAGCGCTGCAAGCGCTGTTCGAGGGCCGGCTCGCGCGCGCGCATCGCGCCGCCGAGGCTTCCGCCGCGCTGGAGGAAGGTGACGGTTTGAGCGCGGTGGTCGCAGCCCGGGCCGCGCATGGCTTGCGCGACACCGCCGCGCGCGACCGCTGGCTGGCGCGTGCGGAAGAGGCGGGCGACAGCACCGCCACGGCCCGCGCGATGGCCGCCGCCGAAATGGCGCTCGAAGAACGCCGCGCCCAGGACGCGCTCGTGGCGCTGGCGGGGCTGCCGGAGAAGCACACCGGCGCGCTGCGGCTCGAACTGCGCGCGCAGCAGCAGTTGAAGCAATGGGATGCGGTGCTGTCCCTGATCGAGCAACTGGCGCGGCGCGGGGTGTTCGAACCCGCGCAGGCGCGGGAGCTGAAACGCGCCGCGCAGGTGGAGAACCTGAAGCGCAAGGCGCTCGACCGCCACGCGCTGGAGCAGTACTGGGCGAAGCTGCCGGCGGAGGATCGACGCGACGCCAAGGTCGCGCTGGCGGCCGCGCAATGCTTCACCGCCCTCGGCGGCAGCGCGCAGGCGCATGCGGCGATCGAGCAGGCCCTGGAAGGCGGCTGGGATTCGGCGCTGGCCGCGGCCTATGCCGAGGGCCAGGGACCGAACACGATCGCGCAGATCGAGCGCGCCGAGAAATGGCTCAAGCGCGAGCCGCGCGACGCCCTGCTGCTGCTGACGCTCGGCCGCCTGTGTGCGCGGGAACAGCTGTGGGGCAAAGCGCAGAGTTATCTGGAGGCCAGCCTGTCGGTGGAGCCCACGTGGTCGGCGCACCACGAGTTCGTGCGACTGCACGAACACCTCGGCAACGCGGATGCGGCCGCCCGCCATGCGAAAACGAGCCTGGAACTCGCGCTGGCGGCGTTGAAGGAAGCGAGCGGGGGCAGGCGGCGCGCTTCTTTTTGATCTGCTTCAACCGCGTACGCACCGCAATACAAAATTCATGTCCGCCGCCAAGCCGCCGAGGCGCCAAGAAAAGCATAAGGACATTCTGCGTAACTGCATTTCTTGGCGTCTTGGCGGCCAATCCGATTTCCAGCCCCTGCATCCACCTCCGGCGGCGCGCAGCAATCCGTCCGCGGCATGCACAAACAAAAACCCCCTTCACGTTGTCGTGAAGGGGGCTGCGGGAAACGACTGCCGGCGTGCGTTCAGTCGGCGTACTGCCCGGCCTTCTTGATGATCGGGTCCCACTTCTTGATCTCGGACGTCAGCTGCGCGCGCAGGGACTCGGGATTCGCTTTCGAGACCGGCACCGGCTCGGCACCGAGTTCGGCGAGTCTTGATTTAAGGCCCGGATCCTGCACCGCCGCCTGCAATGCGGCCACCAGCTTGTCGAGGACCGGCTTCGGCGTACCCTTCGGCGCGTAGAGGCCGTGCCACACGGCGACTTCGAAATCCTTGATGCCCTGTTCGGCGATCGTCGGGACGTCTTTCAGTGCGGCGAGGCGCTGTTT
>CAZXNF010000661.1:0-1922 GCA_964641785.1 uncultured Streptomycetaceae bacterium
GGCGAAGCCCGGCATGCAGGCGCGGCAGATCGGATCGACCAGGTCGCTGGTCGTCAGCGAGGAGACTTCGTAAGCGACGGCATAGAAGCCGAGCGGCGTCATCCCCAGCATGCGCCCGATCAGGAACCCGTCGGCACGGTCACGCAGGACGTGGCGCTCGCGGTCAAGAACGCGAAGTCGGGCCAGGTGCAATACCGGGCGGACAAGGCGGGCATCGTGCAATGCACGATCGGCCGCGCCTCGTTCACGGTGGAAGCGCTGTCTGAAAACCTGAAGACCCTGCTCGACGCGGTGAACAAGGCGCGTCCGGCCGGTGTGAAAGGCGTTTACCTGATGAAGGTTTCCGTCTCGAGCACGATGGGTCCCGGGGTGCGCATCGATCAGGCGAGCTTGTCGCAGTAAGGAACTTTGGGCCGCCGGCCATGCCGATTGTTGGCAGGGCGGGCGGGTTGTCAAAGACCGTAGGGGCTGAAGGCAGGTTGCGGGAATCAGCAGGCGGGATCAGCAGTTCGATCCCGTGCCGATTTCAGGCGCTGCCGGGGCTTAATCGAAGGAAAGGGTGGGGTCCGGATTTGCGGTTTGAATCCTGCGTCCCGAATCCCGGACCTGAACGCTACGCAGACGGTGTACCCAGCACAGGATTTGCATGTTTCCTGGATGGTCGCCGTGGTGGAAGGGATACCGGTGGAAGGGCGAATGTTTCCTCCTTCAGTGCGGTGTTCCTTGAAACGTAACGGAGGGTGACCTTGAGTCTCAATCTCGAAGAGAAAAAGGCGGCTGTGGCTGAAATCTCCGCACAGGTTGCGGGGGCGCAAGCCATCGTGCTCGCCGAGTATCGCGGTCTCGAGGTGGGCCAGATGACCGAGCTGCGCAAGAAAGCGCGCGCCTCGGGCGTCTATCTGCGCGTGTTGAAGAACACGCTGGCACGCCGTGCCGTCGCCGAAACGCCGTTCAAGGGCCTGTCCGACCAGATGGTCGGGCCGCTGGCCTACGGCATTTCGAACGATCCGGTGGCGGTAGCCAAGGTCCTGCATGAGTTTGCCAAGAGCAACGAGAAGTTCGTGATCAAGGCAGGCGCGATGGCGAATGCGGTCATGTCACCGAAACAGGTGGCCGACCTCGCCAAGTTGCCGAGCCGCGAAGAACTCCTCGCCACGCTGGTGGGCACGATGCAGGCGCCCGTCGTCAAGCTGGTTCGCACGATGAACGAGGTGCCGGGCAAATTCGTCCGTGCCCTCGCCGCCGTCCGCGACCAGAAACAGGCCGCTTGACCGGTTTAATCAGTCTCAAACAATCCAGGAGCCAGACATGAGCGCAGTAATCGACGAAGTCATCGAAAAAGTCTCGGGCATGAGCGTGCTCGAACTGTCCGAGTGCATCAAGAAGATGGAAGAGAAGTTCGGTGTGAGCGCGGCGGCGGCGGTTGCCGTTGCAGCGCCGGTCGCAGCGGGCGCCGCGGCTGCGGAAGAACAGACCGAGTTCACCGTCACGCTGCTGGCTGCGGGCGCGAACAAGGTCAACGTCATCAAGGCCGTGCGTGAAATCACGGGCCTGGGCCTGAAAGAGGCCAAGGACGTGGTGGATGGCGCACCGAAGGCCGTGAAGGAAACGATTCCGAAGGCCGAGGCCGAAGCGATCCTCAAGAAGCTGATCGACGCCGGCGCGCAAGCCGAAGTCAAATAAGGCAATAAGCGGTTTCCGGCTGGCGGTGTCCGCCGGCCGGAAGCTATTTTCCCTGCGCAGGGCGCAGTGGACAACGGAGCCCGGCCGGTGAACCGGCGGGCGCAAACGCTGTCCAGTGCATCCTGTCCCGAACCGCGGTCCTAGGAATCAAGGAGTTCGCATGGCTTACTCGTTCACCGAGAAGAAACGCATCCGCAAGAGCTTCGCGAAGCGCGCCACCGTATTGCCGGTGCCGTATC
>CAZXNF010000662.1:0-1919 GCA_964641785.1 uncultured Streptomycetaceae bacterium
CTCGTGATCTTCCGTGAATGCACGGAAGGCTTCTACGCCGACCGCAACATGTACATGGGCATCGGCGAGTTCATGCCCACCGAAGACATGGCGCTTGCAGTGCGCCGGGTGACGGCGAAGTGCTGCGAGCGCATCGCGCGCCGCGCCTTCGAATGCGCGCGGGGCCGCCGCAAGAAAGTGACGGCCGTGCACAAGGCGAACGTGCTCATCATCTCCGACGGCCTGTTCCTGCGCGAAGTGCGCAAGGTGGCCAAGGACTTCCCCGACGTCGAGCTCGACGAGAAGATCGTCGACGCCATGGCCGCACTGCTGGTGCGCGACCCGTCGCAGTTCGACGTCATCGTCACCGGTAACATGTTCGGCGACATCCTGTCCGACGAGGCTTCGGAAATCTCCGGCAGCCTGGGCCTCGCCGGCTCGACCAACGCGGGCGACAACCTGTGCGTCGCGCAGGCGCAGCACGGCTCTGCGCCCGACATTGCGGGCCAGGACAAGGCCAACCCGACCTCGCTGATCCTGTCCGCCGTCATGATGTTCGAATGGATGTCGGTGCGGCACAAGAACGATGCCCTGATGAAGGCCGCGAACGCGATCGAAGCGGCCGTGGACAAGGCGTTGCAGGCGCCAGCCACCCGCACCAAGGACCTCGGTGGCGAACTCGGCACCAAGGCGTTCACCAAGGTTGTCCTCGACAACCTCGGCTGATCTAGCGTTCAACGGAGGCCGCCATGCCTAACATCCAGTCCGTTTCCGTCTGCGTCGCGCGCATCCCGCTCGACCAGGTCACGTCCTTCGCCACGCGCACCGTCTCCGCGCGCGATTACTGCCTGGTCAAGGTTCGCTCGACTGCGGGCGTCGAGGGCATCGGCTTCTGTTACGTCGGTTCCGCCGGCGGGCGTATCGCCGGGATCGCCGTCGAGGAACTGCTCGCGCCTAAACTGATCGGGCAGGACAGCCTGCGCGTGGAAGGCCTGTGGCAGGACCTGTACGCGGAGTCGCTGCTGCAGGGCCGCGCGGGCAGCGTGATGCGCGCGCTCTCCATCCTCGACACCGCGCTGTGGGATCTGAACGCCCGCAGTGTGAAGCTGCCGCTGCACCATTTCCTCGGTGCCGTCGCGAAAGACCGCGTCCCGGCCTACGCCTCCGGCGGCTACTACCTCGCCGGCAAGACGCCGAAGATGCTCGGCCAGGAAATGGCCCGCTACGCCAAGGCCGGCTTCAAGGCCGTCAAGATGAAGGTCGGCAAGCTGTCGCCGCGCGAGGAAGAAGCCCGCATCAAGGCCGCGCGCGAGGCGATCGGGCCGGACGTGCAGCTCATGCTCGATGCGAACAACGCGTGGAACGACCTGCCGACCGCGCTGACTTACATGGAACGCTACGAGCCGTACTCCCCCTACTGGATCGAGGAGCCGTTCAGCCCCGACGAGGTGGACCTGCATGCGCGGCTGGCGGAACGCACGCCTGTCATCGTCGCCACCGGCGAGATCGGCTACGGCCGCTGGTATCACAAGGAGCTGCTCGACAAGGGCGGCGCGGAGATCCTGCAGACCGACGCCGCGGTGTGCGGTGGCATCAGCGAATGGCGCCGCATCGCCGCCATGGCCGCGGGCTACGGCGTCACCGTCTGCCCGCACTGGTTCCACGACCTGCACGCGCCGCTGGTGGCCGCCACACCCAACGCGCGCTACGTGGAGTTCTTCATGGACGACCAGGTGCTCAACTTCCGCCGGCTGGTCAACCGCCAGCTTGCGCACAAGGACGGCGACCTGATCCTGCACAAGGGCGCCGGGCTGGGCTTCGAGTTCGACGAGAAGGCGGTGAAGAAATACGCCTTGGGCAAAGGCTGGGCCGTCGTCCGCTGACCGCCGTCACCCCCGCGCAGGCGGGGGTCCATTGAACGGAACTACCCAAGAATCTTC
>CAZXNF010000663.1:0-272 GCA_964641785.1 uncultured Streptomycetaceae bacterium
TAGGTCGACAGCGTGATGGTCACCAGCCCCACCAGCGTCACCAAGCCCAGGGCGGAAGGCTCAATGTGGCCAAGGGCGACGCCCATGGCGGCGAACACGATGGAGAACTCGCTGATCTGCGCCACCGTCAGGCCGGCGAGAAAGCCGGTACGCTTGCGATAGCCCATGTAGCCCATGATCGCCATGACGATCAGCGGATTGCCGACCAGGACAAAGAGTGACAGGATGATCGCGTCGCCGGTTTGGGCGCCGAGCAGGCCAAAGTCGAGGTT
>CAZXNF010000663.1:282-1919 GCA_964641785.1 uncultured Streptomycetaceae bacterium
CAGCAGCAGGAAGTCGCGCAGCCCGCTCAGGCGCGAAGCGATCGCTTCCCGGTAGGCGGTGGAGGCGAGCGAGAAGCCGGCGAGGAAGGCGCCCACTTCCTTGCTGAAACCGAGCATGTCCCCGGTCGCCGCGAGCGCCATGCCCCAGGCCAGCGCAAACACCAGCAGCAGGTCCTGCGAACGCGCCAGGAAACGCAGCAGCCGGGGCAGGACGTAGCGCATGAGAACGGCGATACTCGCCAGCGCCACCACCAGCTTGAGTGCTATCACCAGACCCAGGCGCCACAGATCGTGTCCGGCGACGCCGCCCTGCCAGGACCCAAGCGACAGCATGGCCACCACCACCGCGATGTCCTGCACGATGAGAAAGCCGACCGCGATGCGCCCGTGGAGGGAATCGATCTCACGCTTGTCGGACAGCAGCTTGACGATGATGATGGTGCTGGAGAAGGTCAGCGCCACCGCCACGTAGAGAGCGGTGACCGGCACCATCCCCAGCGCCAGGGCGATGCCGAAGCCGATCACGGTGGTGAACACGATCTGGCCGAGTCCGGTGGCCAGCGCGACGGGGCCGACATTCTTCACCACGCGCAGATCGAGCTTGAGACCGACGACGA
This sequence comes from uncultured Streptomycetaceae bacterium, assembly GCA_964641785.1. Lineage (GTDB taxonomy): Bacteria > Pseudomonadota > Gammaproteobacteria > Burkholderiales > SG8-41 > CAZXNF01. The sequence goes on from CAZXNF010000663.1 coordinate 900, forward strand.
ACAACAAAACGGTGACGCCGATCTGCGCCAGCAGGTCCACCTGATCTTTCGCCGTTACCCAACCCAGCCCGGACGGGCCGAGCAGAATGCCGACGGCGATGAAAGCGACGATCAGCGGCTGGCGCAGGCGCAGCGCAACGGCACCGACGATGGCTGCAACGCCGAGCAGGGCGGCGAATTCGTAGTAGACGCTACCCATGAGACACCTGTTCTTGCGTTTCTCGCGACCCGCTCAAACTATCAAACCTCCCGGATTGCGCCGTCCTTCGATAGCGTCGATTTCGTCTCTGTCGAGCAACTGCGCCAGATCTACACCGAGGCTCCGCATGGCGGCGCGCACCACGTGCGCCCAGGACAGGCGATTGACGAACAGCATGCCGGCGGTATCGAGCGTGCCGCCGTGATTGGCGTAGCCGAGAAACACCGTGCGCCGCCCTGTATCGAGAGGCCGCAAGACGCCAGCCATAACTTCCGGGCGCGCGTGGCAGGCAAACACGCGGTGTGGTGCCCGCTCCGGGTATAGGCGGTGGCGCAGCGCGGCATCTGTCTGGCAGGCAGCTTCGCGCCGGCCGCGCGGGTCGCGGAAGCGACCCGGTTCGATCAGGTAATTCACCGCCGTGCCGACGCCGCGTTCCTCCAGGCGCTCGGCTGCGCGTAGCACCTCGCCGAGCTGGTAGGCGCCAATGGCGGTAAGGATCACGGCGGGTTTCCGGCCCGCCGCGGAACCGAGCCAGTCGAGCCGCATTGCTCCCTCCGCCACCAGTCGGCGCGCCTGCATTTCGTCGAAAAGCACCGGCAGTGTCTCCGACTTGGGCACCACCAGCGTGAAGATGCGGCCGCGCGTACGGTAGCAGGCGTCGATGCAGGCCATGGCGCTGTTATGGTCGGCAGGGAACAGCACACGCGAGACATCCGAGGGCTCGCCCAGCATCGCCTCGCACATCGCCGGGTCCTGGTGCGAGCGCTCGTTCTTGCCGTTTTCGAAGGTGTGTGAGGTCATGACCAGCGGCACCGAAAGCC
>CAZXNF010000664.1:0-1912 GCA_964641785.1 uncultured Streptomycetaceae bacterium
TCCACAGCCTGCTGCCGGTGTTCATGGTGTCGGTGCTCGGCGCGAGCGTGCTGATGGTGGGCATCGTCGAGGGCATCGCCGAGGCGACGGCGCTGATCGTGAAGGTGTTCTCCGGCACCTTGAGCGACCGCCTCGGCCGCCGCAAGGGACTGGCGGTGCTGGGTTATGGCCTGGGCGCCCTGTCGAAGCCGCTCTTCGCGCTGGCGACCACGCTGCCGTTGGTGCTGTCGGCGCGCTTCATCGACCGCATCGGCAAGGGCATCCGCGGCGCGCCGCGCGACGCGCTCATCGCCGACCTCACGCCGCCGGCCATCCGCGGCGCGGCGTACGGCCTGCGCCAGTCGCTCGATACGGTCGGCGCGTTCGCCGGGCCGATGCTCGCGATCGGACTGATGATCCTGTTCGCTGGCGACTTCCGGCTGGTGTTCTGGTGCGCGGTGATTCCCGCCTTCCTGTGCGTCGCGCTGCTGATCGCCGGTGTGCGCGAACCTGACGCGCCGGCCGGTGAACGCAAAGTGCGCGTGCCCATCCACTGGCGGACGCTGCGGCAATTGAGCCGCGACTACTGGTGGGTGGTGGCGATCGGCGGCATCTTCACGCTCGCGCGTTTCAGCGAAGCCTTCCTGATCCTGCGCGCGCGGGACTTCGGCCTGCCGGATACCTACGCGCCCGCGGTGCTGATCGCCATGAACTTGGTGTACGCGCTGACCGCCTATCCCGCCGGCCGGCTGGCCGACCGCATGGACCATCGCACGCTGCTGCTCGCCGGGCTGGCGGTGCTGGTCGTCGCGGACCTTGTGCTGGCGTTTGCTTCCGGGCTGGCCGGGGTTGCGGCCGGGGTCGTGCTGTGGGGGCTGCACATGGGGCTGACGCAGGGCCTGCTGGCGACCATGGTGGCCAACACGGCGCCGGCCGCGCTGCGCGGCACCGCGTTCGGCTTCTTCAACTTCGTCAGTGGCATCGCGATGCTGGTCGCGAGCGTGCTGGCGGGCGGACTGTGGGATGCCTTCGGCCCCGCGGCCACGTTCACCGCCGGGGCTGGCATCTGCGCCGTGGCGGCGGTGCTGCTGGCCGCGCGCAAGGCCCGGCGGTAGGCCGCTACGCTTTGCCGCCGCGCGGCCCGAGGAAGAACCAGAGGATCAGGCCCAGGATCGGCAGCAGGACCACCAGCAGCACCCACAGCAGCTTCTTCCCGTTGGTCGCGTTGCTCTGGACGATATTGATGATGGCCCAGATGTCGCCTGCGAGGATCAGCAGGCCCCAGAGGCCGTTGTAGCCGATGTTCATCATGTGCAGTCGCCTTTCGTCGTCGGTCAGTAATGGGGCGGAACTTCGTCCTGCAGATTGCGCGGCTCGGCTGGCAGTGCGCTTTGCACCTGCTGGCGCAGCGCGACCATCGCCTGCTGCAGCCCTTCGATCTGCCGCTGCTGGCGGTAGATTGTTTTGTTCAACTCCTCCAGCAGATCCTCGGCGAGGCTCAGCTTGCCTTCGATCTTTTCCAGCCGATCTTCCATGCCCGTTCCTCTTGCGCGGTTCCGCGTTCCTTATACAGGATGGGTCATGCCTGCGGCAGTCAACGCGAAGCCATTTCGGCTTACCATGCGGGAGGCGGCCGTATCCCGTGGCGTCCAGCGCCGGACGGAGGCTCCATGTCGAAGGTAGTCCTCGACACCACGAAATCCCTGGCAGCCGTTCGATCCATTCGAGCACCGCGTCAAGACGCGGGGTGACCGGGCGCAGATGCCGCACACGGGCACTATGCAGTTTGACCGAACGACTGGCTGTAGCGCGCAGGACTACGCAGGACGCGCAAATTACGCGATCATATCCACCGTGCTCGGGAGCGGATAGATAACAGCCTCGCGCGAAAGCTTGTCGTCTGACTCACAAGAAACGTCGATACACGGTCAGA
>CAZXNF010000665.1:0-1903 GCA_964641785.1 uncultured Streptomycetaceae bacterium
AGGGGAAGGGGCCCCTCCCCCTTCCAGGCTGGTGTGACGGGGTTCTCAGAGGTTCCTTAACGCTGACTTACTGGCCGGGGCGTAACGCTCGCATCGTTGCGAAAATGGAAACGCCGCTGGTGCTTTCGCACCAGCGGCGTTATTGGAACAAACAGCGAGTCAGCCGATAAGCCGGGTTCTGTCGGCAGCTTGCGCTGTCGTGACAGTCATTCCTCTGGGCCGGCGGTTACCCGCCGGCTCAAGCAACCTACCCGGGGACAGCGCGAGCAGCGCTATCGCCCCCCTATTTGGTCTTGCTCCGGATGGGGTTTTCCATGCCGTCCGTGTCACCACGAACGCGGTGCGCTCTTACCGCACCTTTTCACCCTTGCCTGTGAAGACACCCCTTGCGGAATATCAACCATCGGCGGTTCGTTCTCTGTGGCACTTTCCGTCGCCTCACGACGCCCGGCCGTTAGCCGGCATCCTGCTCTGTGGAGCCCGGACTTTCCTCCGCGCCCGAAGGCACAGCGACTGTCTGGCTGACTCGCGGGGGATTGTACTATCCGGGCATGTGGCGCGCGCTGCGCATTGCCGTTCTGCTCTTTATCCTCGCCACCGTCGCGCAGACGGCGTGGCTCGTCCGCGCGCGCGTGGCCGAGTGGCAGGACACGCTGCGGGTGGTGGTCTATCCGGTCGACGCCGACGGCAGCCCCGCCACCGCCGAATACATCACCGCGTTGGATGCCGGCGCATTCCATCCGATCGAGACCTTCCTGCGCGATGAGGCCGCGCGCTACAGCCTGCCCCTCAAGCGCCCCGTCGAGTTGCGGCTGGGCCCGCGCGTCGTGAGCCTGCCGCCGATGCCGCCGCGCGACGTCGGGCCGGTGGGAGCAATCACGTGGAGCCTGCGGCTGCGCTTCTGGGCCTGGCGCAACGATCGCACCGACGGCCCCCGGCCGCACGTGCGCCTGTTCGTGCTGTACCACGACCCGGCGCGCAGCGTGCGCGTGCCGCATTCTATCGGCCTGCAGAAAGGCCTGCTCGGCGTCGTCAACGCCTTCGCGAGCCCATCGCAGCAGGGGCCTAACAACGTAGTGATCGCGCACGAACTGCTGCACACCTTCGGCGCCACCGACAAGTACGACCTCGCGACCAGCCGGCCGGTGTTTCCCGACGGCTTCGCCGATCCCGCGCGCAACCCGCCGTACCCACAGGACGCCGCCGAGCTCATGGCCGGCCGCATCCCGCGCTCGCCGACGCAGGCCGAGATGCCCGCGAGCTTGGAAGACACGGTGATCGGCGCGAAGACCGCGCGCGAGATCAACTGGCTGCGCTGACCGCCCGCGCCCTTCTCTTCAGCAAGGATGACCGCCATGCCGATCACCCGCCGCGCCCTGCCCTTCGCCGCCCTCGTGCTATCTGCCCTCATTGGCGGCTGCGGCGATTTCCTCACCGACGGCGCCACGCGGCTCGCTTACGAACTCGAAGCGACCGCAAACAAGGTGTCCGCCACGGGGCGCACGACGCTCGAACACCGGCCCAAAGCCACGCCTGACGGCTGCGCCGGCGCCTACAAACTGCAACTGAGCGCCAACGCGGGCATGGTCATCTGGTGCAAGGACGCGGCAGGCAAGACCGTCTCCAGCCACATCACGACTTACCACTTGCGCTTCGTGGATGTGCCGCAGACGTGGATCGTGGACAAGGCAGCGGGGACGCCGACTTTCATCGATCTTGAGAGGAGCGGCGGCAAAGTGGTGGTGACGGCGGTGCGGTAGTAATGAGGCCAGCGATGTGGGAAGTTTCGATGCGTAGCGCTCGCTGCGTGGTTGGTATTATTACGTTACGGACGGAGGCACGCTATCCCTGCAAGATCGCGGAGTGGCTTGCCGAAGGCAAAAGGCAAGACCTGACCCCAAAG
>CAZXNF010000666.1:0-1890 GCA_964641785.1 uncultured Streptomycetaceae bacterium
CCGACAAGCTGATCAACTGGGCCCGCACCGGGTCGATGTGGCCGATGACCTTCGGCCTTGCCTGCTGCGCGGTGGAAATGATGCACGCCGGCGCGGCGCGCTACGACCTCGACCGTTTCGGCATCGTGTTTCGCCCGAGCCCGCGCCAGTCGGACGTGATGATCGTCGCCGGCACGCTGTGCAACAAGATGGCGCCGGCGCTGCGCAAGGTCTACGACCAGATGGCCGAGCCGCGCTGGGTGATCTCGATGGGCTCCTGCGCCAACGGCGGCGGCTACTATCACTATTCATACTCGGTGGTGCGCGGCTGCGACCGCATCGTGCCGGTGGACATCTACGTGCCGGGCTGCCCGCCGACGGCCGAAGCGCTGCTTTACGGGCTGATCCAGCTGCAGAACAAGATCAAGCGCACCAGCACCATTGCACGCTGAACGCCACGTTTACGCCAGCCGCCAGCCCCATGACCCAACGCAACGACACGCTGACCGAAAGCCTCAAGACCGCGCTGGGCGAACGCCTCGTCTCGGTCGAAGAGACGCATGGGATGGTCACGGCCGTGGTGAAAGCGGCGGATCTGCTGGTGGCCCTGCAGTCGCTGCGCGATCGCCCCGAACTGGCGTTCGATCAGCTGACCGATCTGTGCGGGATGGACTATTCGGCCTACGGCGACGGGGTCTGGGAAGGCGCGCGCTACGCGATCGTCTATCACCTGCTGTCCATCGTGCACAACCGGCGCCTGCGTGTCCGCGTGTTCGCGGCCGACGATGATTTTCCGGTGATCGGCTCGGTCGTTGACCTCTGGCCGTCGGCCAACTGGTTCGAGCGCGAGGCCTTCGATCTCTACGGCGTCATGTTCACCGGCCATCCTGACCTGCGCCGCATCCTCACCGACTACGGCTTTATCGGGCATCCGTTCCGCAAGGACTTCCCGATTTCCGGCACGGTAGAAATGCGCTACGACCCTGAACAGCAGCGCGTGATCTACCAGCCGGTGACCATCGAGCCGCGCGAGATCACGCCGCGCATCATCCGCGAAGAGAATTACGCCGGCGGCGAAGGGTTCCGCAAGGGCTGATCATGGCGGAAATTCGCAACTACAACATGAACTTTGCCTCCGACATAAGCTTGGCGCTACTCGCAAAGGTTAGTCTGCGCCGCAACAAGCCGGGACGCCAAGGCGCCCGGCGTGTTGTGGGCCGCGGTAACGAATTGCTGAGGTCCAAAGTTCATGGCTGAAATTCGTAACTACACCATGAACTTTGGACCTCAGCATCCGGCGGCCCACGGCGTGCTGCGCCTCGTGCTGGAGCTCGACGGCGAAGTCATCGAGCGCGCCGACCCGCACATCGGTCTGCTGCACCGCGCGACCGAGAAGCTGGCGGAACACCGGACCTTCATCCAGTCCTTGCCCTACATGGACCGCCTCGACTACGTGTCGATGATGGTCAACGAGCATGCCTACGTGATGGCGATCGAGAAGCTCGTCGGCATCGAGGTGCCGATCCGGGCCCAGTACATCCGGGTGATGTTCGACGAGATCACGCGCATCCTCAACCACCTGCTGTGGCTGGGTGCGCACGCGCTCGACGTGGGTGCGATGACGGTGTTCCTCTACGCCTTCCGCGAGCGCGAGGACCTGATGGACTGCTACGAGGCGGTGTCGGGCGCGCGCATGCATGCGGCCTACTACCGGCCGGGCGGCGTCTACCGTGACCTGCCGGACCGCATGCCCCAGTACGAGGCGCAGCACACCCGCAACGCAGCCGCGATGAAGGACATGAACGCGAACCGCCAGGGTTCGTTGCTCGACTTCATCGAGGATTTCGTCAACCGCTTCCCGAAGTACGTGGACGAATACGAAACCCTGCTGACCGACAACCGGATCTGGAA
>CAZXNF010000667.1:0-1880 GCA_964641785.1 uncultured Streptomycetaceae bacterium
GCTCAGACTCCCAGGTGAGCGGCGGCCGGCCGCCGGCGCCAGGCTGATGAGGAACCCGAGCCCGAACTTGTCCCGCCCTCCATTGACAAAAGAAAAATCGCTGCTCAAGGTGGGCATCGCGGTCTTGAGCGCGCTCACGCTGAGGCGACCGATCTGATTGGTCCCCATGGTGGCCACGGTCTCGGGCTTCAGTATTTGTGTTCTGTCCAGGGAGCCGCCGTTCAGCAGCATGCGGATGAACCGCGCGTAGTCTGGACCGGTCGAGAACAGGCCCTGGCCGCCATTGAACGTGCTGGTCCGCTGGACCCGGTTCGGCGTGGCCGTGAATTGCCCGTCGGCACCGCGCCGGTGCAGCGCCGCCAGGCGCGGCTGCCTATCCTCAGGCACGTTGAAGTAGGTCTCGCGCATTCGAAGCGGGCCGAGAATGTGCTGCCCAAAATAGTCGTCCAGGCTCTGCCCGGACACGCGCTCGACGATGCGGCCGACCCAGTCGGTGTTGGAGCCGTACCACCATTGGTCGCCCGGCTCGAACAGGAGGACCTCTGAGAACGAGTCGCCGTTGCGCGGCTTGAAGTCGCGCGTGATGGCGCTGTCGAAGTTGTAGCCGAAGCCGGCCGTGTGCGTCAGCAGTTGCCGCAGCGTCACCGGCTTCGCGGGTGCACGTGCGGAGTACGCCCCGCTCGTGGCGTCAAAAGACGTCACCACGGGAATCATCCCCAGTTCAGGCAGGTAAGTGCTTGCCGGCGCGTCGAGCGACAGCTTGCCCTGCTCCACCAACTGCATCGCCGCCACCGAGGTGATCGGCTTGGTCATCGAGTAGAAGCGGAAGACCGTATCGAGGGCCATGGGCCGGCCGCTGGGCGCGTCCGCGGTGCCGAACGCGCCCTCATACAAAATCCCCTGTCGGCCGACGATGATGGCGACTACGCCCGGCACATCGTTGCGGGCAACCGCATCCGCCAACACGCGGTCGACCTGGGCGCGAGGCTCCGGAGGCGTCGCCTGTGCGGCGAGTCCAAGATAACCGGCGACGAAGAGGGCCGCCACAGCGACCGCGCGAATCGAGAACCGCATGTATGTCTTCTCCAAGTTGACGGCGGCGTAGAGTCTGCCCAGGGCGAAACGCCCCGACTATCATTTCGCGAAACAGCACACCCCTATTTGGGCTGCCAGTTCTGGATCAGCGTAATCGGCGTCGCCGCAGCGTCGGTCAGGACGGTGTTGATCAGAAAGCGGCCGTCGCGCGTGACGTCGTACTGCGGGCCCTGGCCGCCGTCCACGCCGCCGCCGAGGATCCGCGTTGGAAAGAGCGCCACTGGGGTGCCCGGCTCCAGCGCGGCGCTGCGGACCGTGACCGGTGCCGCCATCATCGCGCCATCCGGGCCGAGGTAGTACAGCACTTGGCCATCCGCGCGCCACACGGGCATGATGCCGCCCGCCGTCGATACTTGCCACTGCGCACTGGGCGCCGGGGCCGCGGCGCCCGCCGCCGCCGGGGGCGTCCACGGCCGGACATAGATCTCCGGCCGCCCCGACTCGTTCGAGTTATAGGCGACCCAGCGACCATCCGGAGAGAACCGGCCCCAGCGCTCAGTGAAGGGGGTCCTGAGGACGGTCCCCAGCGCACCTCCCGCGCGCGCGGCGCCGGACGGGGCTTGCCCTGAGCCTGTCGAAGGGTCCAGCTCCTGCGCCCAGAGGTCCCCGCCCGTCTGCGGGTCGATACTGATATACAGCAGGAAGCGGCCATCCGCCGACCAGTCAGTGGGGATCTTCGGCTGGGGGGAGGCCACGAGCCGGGCCTCCACGCCGCCGCTGGCGTCCTTGACATACAGGTCGCGCACGCCCGTCCGATCCGAGTCGAACACGAGCCGGCGGCCGTC
>CAZXNF010000668.1:0-1877 GCA_964641785.1 uncultured Streptomycetaceae bacterium
AGCGCGAATCCACGCAGCCGCATGTCCTCGCCCATCCGGTCGGTGAGCGTCTGCAGTTTCTATGAGGCCTTTTCTGTCAAGGGGCAATAGTGAGGCAATAGTGAGGCGGCCGCGACTCTATGCGAGCGCCACGGCTTCTCTTCGAGCGACTACGGCAGACGGTGCCCGGGGTGCGGGGCGGTGACGTGCAGGCGCGGAGCGCCTGCGGAGCCAGCTTCTATCCGGGTCGCCGATGGATCGTGTGATCCACGGCGAACCCCTGAGACGTGATGCGATCGGTCGACTCCCGCGATACGCGGCCCCTTCTGAACCACGGTGCCGTCACCGGCACCCACTGCAGACACGGGCACAACGCGACCCCGGAACGCCGCCTGCCGGCCAGCGGGAGGTCACGTCAGGTTTTCAACGTGGCCCCCGTCGGCACCTGGTCCTGTTCCACGTACCGCCACAACGCGATCAGCAGCCGACGGGCCGGCGCCACGATCCCGATGCGGCGCAGGCGGGCGCCGCCCGTGGCGTAGCGGCGGCGGTACCATTCGCTCAACGCGCTCGTCGGCTGCCAGCGCAGCCAGCCCCACGCGAGCTCCACCGCCAGCGCGCGCAGCGTGGCATTCCCCGCTTTGCTGATGCCAGCATCCCGTTTCGCGTCGCCGCTCCGCCGCGGGACCGGCGCCAGGCCCGCGAGCGCCCCCACTTCCCGGCGGTTCCTGAACCGGCGCCACGCGAAGAATTCCATCGTGAAAAGCCACGCGCTCACCTCGCCGATCCCCCTGAGGCGAAGCAGGCGACGAACCATATCCACGGCGGGATCCTGGGAACTCCCGCGCAACGCCCGCCGCGCCGTGACGAGCGTCTTCCGCTGGGTGCGCACGAGCAGGAGCCGCGCCCAGGTCGTCTCCAGCCGGACACAGACCCCGGGCGGCAACGCCGTGCCGTCCCACTGCCGGAGCTGCGGCAACTGCACCGGGAAACTCCGCAGCGTCGTCAGGCGCACGCCGTGGCCGGCGAGCAGTCCCTTGATCCGATTCACGCTGCGCGTGTGTTCCCGCGTGAGCCGGACGAGTTCGCGATGCGTGTGCCGCCGATCCTCTTCGTCGACGGTGGGCACATGCACCACGCGCCATACGGGCGTCTCCCCCGCCGTATACCGCAGCAGCAACCGGAGCAGCGCGGTCGCGTCCAGCCGATCCGTCTTCGCCCGGCGCGCGCGGCGATTGACTTCGATGCTCGCCGAGTCGACGATCACCTTGGGAATGCCGCCACCCGCCAGCGCGCGAGCAACCAGACGCCGTCACGCCCAGCTTCGTAGCACGTCCGGATCGGCGCGGCAGGGGGCAGCCCGAAGTGGCGCCGGGCCGCCTCGAACTCCGCGACCAGGCGCGGGAGGTCGCGCGCGGGCATGGTGCGCACCCGCGGCGCGACCGCCGCCGCCGTCGTGCAGGCGAAGGTCCACTCCGTATTGCCAAGATCAAAGGCGACGTGTAGCGTCGCGTCCGGCAGGGTGTCGTCCGCGATCGGACGGGTCGTCACGATAGGCCTTGGCTCCTCCACTCAAAAAGGTGATCGGGAGTCACTACTATGGCGGCCCGTGCTTCCGGGGCGCCACGCCTACATAGTTTCTGAACCTCCGTCAGCGGGAAATGAAGAACCTGCTCCCGCGACGTTAGCGTCGCCCGCTGCCACGCAAAAGGACGGTCCCCAGCGGGGAACCGTCCTCAGCAACAACTACCGCGCAGCGGTTTAGTTCAACGCCTACGATTCAGCAGCAGCCGAAGCAAATCAAGCGCGCGAAGCGCGCAATCCATAGCTCGGCTGTCTGCTGCAATCGTTTGTTAGATGTCAGGTGGCGCGGGATCGCGGACCTGACTCCTCGCAAC
>CAZXNF010000669.1:0-1871 GCA_964641785.1 uncultured Streptomycetaceae bacterium
TGCGTATTCCGGACCATCGTGACCGCGATTTCCGGAGGAACGTGACCGACGATTCCGTTTGATCGTGACCGGGGATTCCGTTTGATCGTGACCGATTTTGGGCTTGGCCCGGAATCGTCGGTCAGGTTCCGGAATCTGCGGTCACGATCAAACGGAATGAATGCGTGGTGGGTGCTGGTTTTCAACTATTGCGGGCTATCCTCGCCGATTTTTTGCGGAGTCGAGGATGCCCACCAAGAGGAAAGCCATGCGCCAGATCAAAGAAGTCCTGCGCCTCAAATTCGAGGCCAAGCTCAGCCATGAGCGTATTGCCGCCGCCACCGGGCTCTCCAAGGGGGCGGTCACCGGCTACCTGAAGCGCGCCCTCGATTCGGGCATCGGCTGGCCGTTGGATCCGCAGCTTGACGACGCGGCGCTGGAGGCGCGGCTGTTCCGTAGCGCGGGCAGGCCGGCGGCGAGCCACGCCACGCCAGACTTTGCCCGCATCCACCAGGAACTCAAACGCAAGGGCGTCACCCTGCAGTTGGTGTGGGAGGAGTACAGCATCGCGCACCCGGGGTGCGCCTACCGCTACAGCCAGTTCTGCTTGCACTACGGGCGCTTTCGCAATCGTCTGAAGCGTTCCATGCGCCAGGTGCACCGTGCCGGCGAGAAGCTCTTTCTGGACTATAGCGGCGCCACGGTGCCGATTATCGATGCGGCCACCGGGGAGTTGCGCGCAGCGCAGATCTTCGTCGCGGTGCTCGGGGCGTCGAACTACACCTACGCGGAGGCGAGCTGGACGCAGTCGCTTCCCGACTGGATCGGCTCGCACCTTCGCACCTTCGAATTCATCGGCGCGGTGCCGGCGCTGCTGGTGCCCGATAACCTGAAGAGCGCCATCAAGCGCGCCTGCCGCTATGAGCCCGAGGCGACTTCCACCTACGCCGACATGGCACGCCACTACGGCACGGCCATTCTGCCGGCGCGCCCGTTTCACCCCCGTGACAAAGCCGCCGTCGAGGCCGGCGTGCTGCTGGTGCAGCGCTGGATACTCGCACGGCTCAGAAACCGCCAGTTCTTCGCGCTCGCCGAATTGAACGCAGCGATCCGGGAACTGCTCACCGATCTGAACAACCGCCCATTCAAGAAACTCCAAGGCTCACGCGCGAGCGCCTTTGCCTCGATCGATCGCCCTGCGATGGCGCCGCTGCCGGCAACGCGCTACGAATACGCTGAATGGAAGGCGGCCATCGTCAACATCGACTATCACGTCGAGATCGATGGCCACTATTACAGCGTCCCGCACAGCCTGGTGCGTCTGAAGCTCGAGGTCAGCTACAGCGCCACCACGGTTGAGTGCTTCTTCAAGGGCAAACGGGTGGCCGCGCATGTGCGATCTCGCAGCCGCGGCCGTCACACCACGCTGGCCGAGCACATGCCCGAATCCCACCGCCGGCACAGCGAATGGTCGCCCAGGCGCCTGCTCAACTGGGCGCTGGGCATCGGACCGGGGACCCGCGATGTGGTGAAGTGGCAACTGGAGAACCGCCCTCATCCCGAGCAGGGTTACCGCGCTTGCCTGGGGCTCTTGAATCTCGCCAAGCACTACGGCCCCGGGCGCCTCGAAGCGGCCTGTCGGCGCGCCTTGGCCATCGGTTCGCCCACCCGCAAGCGCATCAAGTCGATCCTGGATGCCAAGCTCGATCAGCACCCGGAACTGTTTGCAACGCCCGCCTCTGGGAATCCCGTTTCACCCCCGCCGACCCCGCATGCCAACGTGCGTGGCGCCGAGTTCTTCCGCACCGTCATCACCAGCAACTTTAACAACCCAGGAGAAACCGAACCATGTTCATCCAACCCACCGTCGATTCACTGAACCGCTTGAAACT
>CAZXNF010000670.1:0-1870 GCA_964641785.1 uncultured Streptomycetaceae bacterium
ACGCAACCCCCGAGAGGTTGAACACCCGCCGGTAGTGCACGCCGCCCGCCCGTAACTCCGCCCGTGTGCCGGATTCCGCCACCCGCCCGTTGTCGAGCACGAGGATGCGGTCGGCGGCGGCGAGCAGGTCTTCGCGGTGCGTCGCGAGGATGATGCCGCGGCCGGCGCGGGCGGCGAGCAGGGTTTCCATCAACTGGCGTTCAGTGTCGGCGTCGAGACCGCTGGTCGGTTCGTCGAGCAGCAGCACGGACGCCTTCGACACGAGTGCGCGCGCAATGGCGATGCGCTGGCGCTGTCCGCCGGAGAGCGACAGCCCGCGGTCGGCCAGCACGGTGTCGAGGCCCTGCGGCAGCGCGGCGGCGAAGGTCGCGGCGCCGGCGGCAGCGAGCGCTGCTTCGATGTCGGCAAGGCTTGCGTCGGGATTGGCGATGCGCAGGTTGTCGGCGACCGAGGCGTGAAACAGAAAGGGTTCCTGGCCGACGTAGGCGAAGCCGTCGCGCCACGCGCGGAGATCGAAGTCGCGGCAGTCGCGTCCGTCGAGCGTCAGCGTGCCCGCGGTCGGTGCGTACAGGCGCATGACGAGGTCGAGGATCGTGGACTTGCCCTGCCCCGAGGGGCCGACCAGCGCCGTCACGCGGTCCAGCGGAAATTCGGCCGCGAAATCACGCAGCACCGTTTTATCGCCGTAGGCGAAGCCGACGCCCTCGAAGCGCAGGCGGCTGCCGGCGGCGATGGTGGGCCGTGCGCCGGCAGTCTTGACCGACGCATCGGCCTCCTGCGGCAAATCGAGCAGTGCCAGGTATTCGCGCAGGTTGGGCGCCACCGTCATCATCTGCATGCGGCCGCTGCCGAGGATGGACAGCGTCGGCAGCACGCGCAGCAGGCCGAGGAAGTACACCGTGATCGACGGCACCGCGGTGGCGAGGTCACCGCCGCGGGTGAGCGCCGCCAGTGCCAGGCCGACGAAGATCAGCAGCACGATGAATTCAAGGCTACGTGCGGGGACGGTGTTCCAGAACGACGAGCGCTGCATCGCGCGGGTGGCGACCGCCGAGGTCGCCGCGAAGTCGCGCATCCACAGATCCTGCGCGCCCAGCGCCTTGAGGAAGCGCACGCCGGCGATGCCCTCGGTGGCGAGGTTGGTCAGCACGCGGATGGCTTCGGACTGCTGCTGGCCGGAGGCGTAAGAGACCGATTCGGCGACGCGGCGGACGAGGAACAGGTAGAGCGCGGCGACCACGGCGGCGATGCCCATCAGCACCGGCGAAATCGCCAGCAGGGTGGCGAACAGCACGACGAGCAGCATGCCCATCGCCAGGTAGCGGCAGAAATGCAGGTAGAAGGACGCTGCGAAGGACGGCCCTTCCATGATGTTGTAGACGTGCTCGCCGGCCTTGCGCGAGAGCAGGCGGGCGTACTGGGCGTGGAGGTGCAGCGCCAGCATGCGGCCCTGCATGTGCGCGCGCAGGTCCACCCACAGGCGGCTCACGAGCCATTCGAGCAGCAGGGTCAGCGAGAAGCGCACACTCGCCACGGCCGCCACCAGCAGGCCGCTGGTCAGCGGCGTCAGGTCGAGCATGGCGCTCAGGCGGCCCAGCGCGGGCGGCTGCGCGCCGGGGATGGCTAGCGCGGTCAGGCGGCCGACGAAATCGAACAGCAGGATCAGGGTGCCGGCCTCGAGCAGCGCGGCGGCAAAGCCCAGCGCCACGATGCCGATGATGCGGCCGTGAAACCCGGCGGCCGCGCGCCAGGCGAGCGTGAGCAGGCCTTTGTCAGGAGCGTTGGGCACGGATGAGGGCTTCATAACGATCAACTCCCTCCCTTGCGCAATGCGCGGGGGAGGGCTGGGGAGGGCAATCGATCATTACGC
>CAZXNF010000671.1:0-1866 GCA_964641785.1 uncultured Streptomycetaceae bacterium
GAAACGGTCAAGAGACTGACCGAGAAAATGACCTTCATGCGCCGGCAAAGCGACGTCATCGGGCGACTGGGCCAGAAGGATTTCGCAATCCTGCTGCAACGCCCGCAATATGCCTCGGAACCCATCGACGCCATCAACCGTTTCGCGCAAACGCTGGCGAAGGACCCGGCTGTCGAAGAAGTCCGCATCACCCAGTTGCCGCTCAACATCAGCCCCGAGCTCGGCCTCTCCGGCAACACCGTGGACGAGCGCGACCGGGCGGCCACGACGGCAAACTTCAAGGTGCTGGTCCTGCTGCGGGGGGCCACGCGATGAAGCAGTTGCAAATTCCGCTCGCGATCCTCGTCGCTGTACTCGCCGCCGGCGCCGCTCTCATCTATTTCACGCACCAGCGTCTGCAGGCCGCCCAGATCGAGTTGGCACAGGCCGAGACGCAGGCCAAGGAGGCACGCGTGCGGTTGCAGCGCTCGGGCGAGGAGAAGGCGTTGATCGAGCGCTACCTCGGCAACTACGTGGCGCTCGAGCAACTCGGTTTCGTCGGCGACGAGAAGCGCATCAACTGGGTCGAGGGCCTGCGGGCCGCAAATCAGGACGCGCGCTTGTTCGGCGTCGAATACCAGATCACCCCGCAGCAGCCGTATCTCTTCGCCGCGGAACTGAACCCGGGCGCACTGGTGCTGTCCCAGTCGGTCATGCGGGTCACCTTCCGCCTGCTGCATGAAGAAGACCTTGGGCGGTTTCTGGCCACGCTCGCCCGGCAGAACGTCGGCGTGTTCACGGTGAACCAGTGCAAGCTCACCCGCACGGAAACCGGAAGCGCCATCCGCTTTCAACCCAATCTGCGCGCCGATTGCGATCTTGCGTGGGTCACCGCCAAGGCCCCCCCTTTGGCAGAGGCAGTAAAAAAATGAACCGCATCCGCTTCCGCTGGTCCGCCACCGCACTCGCAACCGCAATGGGCATGGCCGGCGCGCCTGCCGCCATCGCCCAGGACGGCATGGGCCGGCTCTTCTTCACCGCCGCCCAGCGGGCGCAGCTCGACAACGCGCGACGGCAGAACGTGCGCGCGCCGATCCAGGGCGAGCAGCCGGCGGAAGAAGCGCAACCACTGCCGCAGGAGGTCAGGCTCAACGGCATGCTTCGCCGTAGCGACGGGCGCACCACGGTCTGGCTGAACAACAAGATGGTGGCGCCGGACGCCGCGGTGGTCCCCGGCACGGTGGAAGCACGCGCGCGCGGCAACGGCGGCGTCACACTCTCCCTGCCGCAAAGCGGCCGCAGCGTGGATCTCAAGGTGGGGCAGAGCGTGGAAGCCCTCAGCGGACAGATCGCCGAGGTCTACCAGCGCCGCACGCTGGCTACCCCGCCGCCGGACGCCAAACCAGCGCCGGAGGGCGCGCTACCAGCCAAGCCAGCGGCGGGTCCGCCCGGCCCAGTCCAGCCCGGTAGTGTGGAAAAAGTCACGCCCACGTCAGCCGGCGGCCCCCAAACTGCTGCAAAAGCCACGGAAACCGTTGAGCCGAAACGGAAAAGGGATGACGGCCCGCCGTGGGACCTGCTACAGTCTCCGGCCAAGTAAACCGCGTTTCGCACCGACCTCCCGGAGGGTGCCATGTCCACCAAAGCCTCGCCGTTTCCCCTGTCCCGCCGCCCGCGGATCATCCTGACGTCGCGTCGGCGTTCCGCCGGTTATGGCGGCATCGCCATCATCGCGATACTTGGCATCGTCGCGGCCACGGTGACGGTGACCTCGCTCAACGCCAGCGCGCTGCGCAACGACCAGGATCGCAAAACCACCTACGCGCTCGCGCAGGCCAAGCAGGCGCTGATCGGGCGCGCCGCGTCCGATGGCTCGCGTCCGGGCAG
>CAZXNF010000672.1:0-1865 GCA_964641785.1 uncultured Streptomycetaceae bacterium
CCCCCATCCTGGCTTCCCCCCGCAAGCGAGGGAAGGAACCTAAAGTAAGTGCCATTCGTGTCTGACACCTTTGATTCCGGAGTCGAGTTGTTTTCGAAAGAAATCGACTCCGGTAATTTTCTCTCTTCCTATACTTTCGCTTGCCGGCGACCACAGGCAGCCGACCACGGTCAACGAGATTGCTTGACTACCGTGACGTCGACGGCCCGGAGGCGTGGGTTCACCGCTTCGTCAGCCGCCGCGGCAGTCTGCGTGCTCTCGCCGATCCAGCTCGTATCGATGGTAGCCGCCGGTACTCCGGCGGCGACGAGCGCATCGCGAACCGTGTTCGCCCGTCGGGCTGACAGAGCGAGATTGTCAGGCGCAGAGCCGACACGGTCCGTTCTGCCGATCACTGTCACGCGTGCCGGGCCGCCGTTTGCGACGACATAGGCGACGTTCTTGACGATCATCTGTCCTCTCGTGTTGATTGCGTTACTGCCGGTATCGAAGTAGACCTGATACCAGGCGCCGGCCAGTTCGGGACCGCTCGTCGCGGCATCGTGTATCGGCGCCGTGGTAGGAGCCGTTGCCTGCTGTGCGCAACCAGCCGCCAAGGAAAGCACGAGCGTCGCGAGGGCCAACCGTAGGGTTCTGCGTGATTGAAGCATCCTTACCTCCATTGTCAGGGGAATAGGTTCTGAACGCGCGAGCGGCCTATCGCCAGACCGGCTTGCCGAGATTGACAGTGTCTGGCTTGGTGAGCGCGCCGGCACCCGCGCCAACGGCACCGCCGATTAATGCGCCCTCGACGGGAGAGCCAACGACTAGTCCGCCGACTGCGCCGACGCCGGCGCCGATTGCGGCGCCGCTGAGCGCTCGGTCACTGGTGGTAGTGCCACACGCGCTGAGCGCGCCGAGCGAGAGCAGCAGCGCGCCTGCCAAAGGGATCCGTTTCATGATGTACCTCCAAGTGAGTAGGCCTTCTATTCCGCATCGCACAGGTCGAGAGCGCCGTAATGCCGAAGTCGGCCAAGCCTGCTACCGGTTCACTCCAGTGCGAATGCAGCCGTTCAACACGGACTCTACCGGCCTGGATCAAGGTCTTCTGTGCGCTGACGCACAATGCACATGCCTGTCGGTGCAGGCTTGGCGCAACAAATCAAACAAATCAAAGGGGCCAGGCTCAGTTGATTTGGTGGGTGTCCCAGTGCGCTTTCAGGGAATCAGTTGTTGTCAGCAATCATGCGGCTCGCTGGCAAAAAATGAGGCCGAACCTGACGGCTGAAAACAAAGAAGGCGGCGGCAGAGCCGATGCAACAGGCCGGCTAAACAAGACACCCCTGGAGCGTGTGTAAGGGAATCTCTGAATAACCCCATCGCACCAGCGAAAGCTGGTGCCCATTTCACTGATTTCACTGGATTCCAGCTTTCGCTGGAATGACGGAAGTAAAGTTTTTCAGAGCTTTCTAGGTGAATGCTGTCACCGTACAAGACCAGAGAGGTCGGCCATGACTGAACTAGACCCGCTCAAAATGACTGTCGAGCGGCTCGGCGGGCTCGCGCTCTTCCTGGCGCGCTGTGGATGCAGCGCGTGATGAGCGTCTATCACAACCTGATCTGGCTCAATCCGCAGCCCGAGGCGTTGTGGAACTATCACGAGTCCATCCGCGTAACGCGTGAGATCGTGGGCGACCGTATGTTTCCGCTGACGATCGACGGCCTAGACCGCGGGATGCGGATGCTGACAAAGGGGCGGTAGTGTGTGCTGGAGGCATCGCGCCCGGGAGCATTCAGCAGCGAATGACTGAAGCGGGAAGGAGAGGCCTGTTGATGCGAAACGCGGGCAAGGCGGCGCTGGCTTTCTGCCTATGGGGTGCGTTGCC
>CAZXNF010000673.1:0-1865 GCA_964641785.1 uncultured Streptomycetaceae bacterium
CGATCATTCTTTCAAGCGCCGTCCGTAGCCTATATTATGGACCGGTGAGTAATCAGAGCTTCCTTAAGTAAGTGCCATTCGTGCATGATTCAGGCACCCGAAGTAAGACGGTGAGGTAAGAATTAAACCCCTCGGCGAGGCGCGCTGGTCAGACCGGCACGGGCATCGCCGCCAGCGCGGCAGGCCGCTCGTAGCGCGGCCGCCGGACAGCGCTACTGACCAGCGGGTGCCGTCCGGCGCCGGTGTTGCCCATGAAGAGATCCAGCATTACAGGGGCCGCGATGGGCACGCTGCCGTCGCCCGCCTGCAGGATGCGGACCGCCGCGCGGCTGCCGCGGCCCGCGAGGGACAGCCGCAGGGTCGCGGCGGAGGCCCGTGCCGCCTGTCCGGTGTGCAGCAGAAAACCCGCGGTGCCGCTGCTCGCGGCGGCCTGCGCGAGCGTGCGCGCATCGCGTTCGCTCAGGGCGCCCGGCCAGAACAGCACCATGCCGCAATGCCCGGCGCGCACCACCTGTTCGCAGACGCGCAACTTTTCCTGCGCGGTCTCCGGCCGCATCACGAGGAGGCGCGCGGGATTGGCACCCTGTGCGGCGAGCATGGCGGCGGCGGAGCCGCAGGGTGGCGCGATCAGGGCCAGCCAGCGGCCCTCGCGCGTCAGGCGCGCCGCGGCCGGCGTCAGCAGGCGCAGTTCGCCCACGCTCAGGCGTTCGGCGATGATTTCCGTGAGCGCACCGCGCGGCCAGCCGCCGCCGGGCAGGCGCACGTCGAGTTCGGCAAAGCCCGTCGGGAGCGCGGCTACGCGGGCGGTGTTGTTATTGTTGTCGGGCATGGCGGTTCCTGGAGAAGAGGGGACGGAATGGCGGGCGGCGCTCAGTTCATGTCGTTGCGGATGATGCCGACCGCAATGCCTTCGATGGCAAAGGGTTCGCTCTTGGGGTTGACGACGATGGTCTTGAAGGCGGGGTTCTCGGCTTCGAGTTCGACGAAGCCGCGGCGCGGACGGTAGCGCTTGACCGTCACGTCATCGCCCAGGCGCGCGACCACGATCTGGCCGGCGCGCGCCTCCGCCGTCTTGTGCACGGCGAGCAGGTCGCCATCCATGATGCCGGCGTCCTTCATGCTGAGGCCCCGCACCCGCAACATGTAATGCGCGCGGGGCCGGAACATCGACGGCCCGAGCGGCACGCGGGCCTCCACGTTCTCGACCGCGAGGATGGGGCTGCCGGCGGCCACGCGGCCGACGATGGGCAGGCCGCGTTCCTCCTTCAGCCGGATGCCGCGCGAGGCGCCCTCGAGGAGTTCGATCACGCCTTTGCGTTCCAGCACGCGCAGGTGCGTCTCGGCGGCGTTGGGCGAGGCGAAGCCCATCTCGCGGCAGATGTCGGCGCGCGTGGGCGGGAAGCCCTCGGTGTCCATGAAGCGTTCGATCAGGCGCAGGATTTCCTGCTGGCGGGCGGTGAGCTCTTCCATCAGTGCTGTACCTCGTAAGGGGCGGCAGGGGACTGCGCACCGGGGTTGGCGACGGGTGGGGTGCGGGTCTTGAAGCGGAGCGCGCCTTCGGGGAGCGTGATCTTGCCGAGCTTGGCCAGACGCGCCTCGATGCCCGTCCGCGAGCGCTGGTGGGCGGCGGCGAGTTCGGGGATGGCCGTGCCGGCATCAAAAGCCGCCGCCAGCCGCTCGTCTTCCTGCGGTGTCCACGGCTGGCCGATCTTGGACGGGCCGTTGCCGCCCGCGGTGTTTTCGGCGCGGGGTTTCCGCGCCGGGGCCGACTCGGTGGCGGGACCTTCCAGCGCGCGCAGGGCGAGAAACAGCGCGCGCACGGTGTCGGGGTGCTGGTAGGGGCTGTCGGCATGGAAGGCCTTGCC
>CAZXNF010000674.1:0-1863 GCA_964641785.1 uncultured Streptomycetaceae bacterium
GCCGCCGCTCGATCCGGCACAGCATCAGGTGCTTCACCGCGTCGAACCCGATCACACCCCGGGCGATCGCGGCTTGAATGCCGGCGAGAACATCCTCTGGCTGGAACGATTCCAGCAGCCGCAGCACCTGGACGAACTCGCGCTTGCCGCGATGGCCCATGCGCGCCTCGAGCAGGCGGCGGAGCGTGGCAAACTCCTCAGGCAGTTCCCACCCGGCCAGCGGCGCCGCCTGGTCGAGCGCACCGATCTTGCGCTCAAGCAGCGCCAGATAGTGAAGCGGGTTGAAGACGAAGTCTTCCTGCTCATAAGACCGGGCGTGCCGGGCGATGATGTCCGCACCACAGGAGATCACGACCTCGTGGACGTAGCCGCGGATCAGTACCTCACGGTGGCCATAGGCGGTCGGCACCGAGTAATCGGTTCCTCGGTAGCGAACCAGGGACAGCGAGCTGACCCGGCCACCCTTCTTCTCGCACGCATCATAGGGTGTCGTCGGTAACGCTTGGAACTTCGCCAAGTCGCGCACCAGCCGTTCGCTGATCGTCTCAGTGTGACCGCGCAGACGGGCGCCGAGACGGGCGCGGCAGCCATCGAGCAGCTTCGCATTCAGCGCATCGACGCTCGCCGCCTGTGGCATCGGCACCAGATGGTTCCGCCGGATCCAGCCGACCAGACCCTCGACCTTGCCTTTGTCGTTGCCCTTGCCAGGCCGGCCGAACCGGTCGAGGAACAGGTAGTGGGATTGCAACTCGCTGAACACCCGCGTCCGCTGTCGCTTGCCATCCCCCAGAATCCGCGCGACTGCAATCTTGGTGTTGTCGTACAGGATCGATCGCGGCACCTTGCCGAAGAAGTCAAACGCGGCAACGTGGGCCGCGCAGAACGCCTCTGTCGTCTCCGCCGGATAGGCTTGCACGAAGCCGGCATCGCTGTGCGGCAGGTCCATCGCGAAGAAGTGGATTTTCTGCTCCACCCCGCCGAGCACCGCCCATGCCTCGCCAAAATCCGCCTGCGCATGGCCAGGCTCATGGCGTAGCGGCACGAACACCTCGCGCTGCCGCTGACGACGAGCGTGAACGTAGTCCTTCACGATCGTCATCCCGCCGCCATAACCATACTCGTCGCGCAGGCGCTCGAAGATCCGCTTCGACGTATGATGCTGCTTCGAGTGGGCTGTCCGGTCAGCTTCCAGAATCTGATCGATGATCGCGGTAAAGGGGTCCAGCTTCGGTCGCTTCGGCGCCCCGCCACGCCGGTACCCCGGCGGCACCGAAAACGACATCATCTTGGCAACCGTCCGAGGATCGATCCCAAATCGCCGCGCCGCCTCACGCCGGCTCAAACCCTCAATCTGCACCGCATGGCGAACTCGTCCATATAACTCCACGCCCTTCATCCCTCCGCCTTCCGCCAACCAGGCAAAAGGCTATCTGCTGACGCAGTTTTACTCCGGCGCAACCGGATTATCCGGCCGCTTCAGTGAGGGATTATTGCTCCGGCGCTTACATATGGTACCCGTGGAAAAAAAGACCTCAGAAATAGACCGCCTTCTCTGCCCCAATATCAACCACTAAGCCTTTGATATTATTGGTGCCCGCTCCCGGACTTGAACCGGGACGCCACGATGAAGCGGCTACGGATTTTAAGTCCGTTGCGTCTACCAATTCCGCCAAGCGGGCACGAGGCATGCGCGAAGCCGTAACCTAACGGCCGCGGCCTTGAGACGCAATGTCGGCGCGGGTCTAGAGGCCGACAACAGCGCCGGCGAGGATTTCGTAGGAGCGCACGCGGGCGCCGTGATCGTAAATCATGCTGGTCACCATCACTTCATCGGCCCCGGTTTGGGCGAGCGCGTCCTGAATC
>CAZXNF010000675.1:0-1170 GCA_964641785.1 uncultured Streptomycetaceae bacterium
TGGAAGTGATGTTCTCGACGCTGCCGCTCGCGCTGCCGTACGTGCGCGCGGGTAAACTGCGGCCGCTCGGCGTCGGCAGCACCACGCGCTCCGCGTTGCTGCCCGACGTGCCGACGCTCAGTGAAGGCGGCGCGCGCGGCTACGAATTCACCGTGTGGTGGGGCATCGTCGCACCCGCCGGCACACCGGCTGCGATCACCTCGCGCCTGAATGCGGAGTTCAACGCGATCAGCTCCGACCCCGAGGCGTCGAAGCAATTGGCGGCCGAAGGCGCCGAAGTCACAGCGTGGACGCCCGCGCAATTCAACGCCCTGCTCGCCGAAAACCTCGCAATGTGGAAGCGCGTGGCGCGCGAGTCCAACATCCACGTCGAATAACTGTACGTTCCTACATCCGTTCTCAGGCGTGAGAATGGGGTGATCAACAGCTGGGCCAGTGCATCCTGCGGTATGTTTTACATTCTGTATTTCATAAACGAATTCCCTCCCCTTCAAGGGGAAGGAACCTGCTAAAGGAGAATCGATGGCAGAAGTCCGTCGCGTGTCGCCGAAGATCGGCGCGGAAATTCTCGGCGTGGACGTGCGTAACCTAGACGCTGCAGCGTTCCGCGAGATTTATCAGGCGTTTCTCGACCACATCGTGATCGTGATCCGCGGCCAGCGGATCGCCGAGCAGGATTTTCTCGATTTCAGCGCGTGCTTCGGCGAGCTTAAAGTCCACATCACGAAGAAGGCGCAGCACCCGCGCTTCCCGAAGCTGATGCTGATGGATAACCGCATCCTCGACACGCGCAAGGGCGAAGAGGCGAAGACCGCCCCGCTACTGGTCAGGATCGGCAACGTGTGGCATACCGATACCAGTTACGACTACATCACCGCCAAGGCGACCGGCATGTACGCGGTAAACGTGCCGAGCACCGGCGGCGACACGCTGTTCGCGAACTCCTACGCGGCATACGACGCGCTGCCGGACGCGCTCAAGCACAAGCTCGAAGGGTTGTCCGCAACCTACGTCTACGGCGGACGACTCAAGCGCCAGCAGGAAAGGCTCGAGGACTCCGAACGCGGCCGTCCCGCCGCCGTGCACCCGTTAATCCTGAATCATCCCGAGACCGGCCGCAAATCGCTTTATTTCAACGACGGCCAGATCATCAGCATCGTCGGCATGGAC